>NZ_JBBMMC010000017.1:0-101192 GCF_037936805.1 Nocardioides epinepheli
ACACACCGAACACGCGGAAAGGCCCTCTACCCACCCCGCCACGCCGAGCTGTCACCAACCTCCCTACCCACAACAGCTGGCGCTCGCTTGCTCAACCTCCGGCCACAGGCGATAACGGTTCGCTCCCGAGGCCTCGGACTCTCTAATGTCTGCGGGTGCGACATCTGCCCCTCGACCATCCCGGCACGGCCGACCACCGCTCGCCGATGCGGTTCTTGTGGTGGCTGGCCAAGGGGCAGTGGAAGACGCTGCTGGGCGGGATGATCTTCGGGATCATCTGGATGAGCTGCCAGGCCGTGATGCCGGCGGTCATCGGCCGGGCCATCGACGACGGCGTCGCCGCGCGTGACCGGTCGGCGTTGCTCGGGCTGGCCGGCGTCATGCTCGCGGTCGGGGTGGTGCAGGCGGCCAGCGGGATCCAGCGGCACCGGTTCGCGGTCACCAACTGGCTCACCGCCGCCTACCGCACCGTCCAGCTCACCGGACGCCACACCGTGCACCTGGGTGGCACCCTGCCGCGGAAGGTCTCCACCGGCGAGGTGGTCGCGATCGGCAACAGCGACATCTCGCACCTGGGCCAGGTCATGGACGTCACCGCGCGGTTCTCCGGCGCCGTCGTCTCGTTCGTGCTGGTCGCGGTCATCCTGCTCCAGACCTCGGTGACGCTCGGCCTCGTCGTGCTCATCGGGGTGCCCGCGCTGGTGCTGCTGGTCGGCCCGCTGCTCTCGCCGCTCCAGCGCCGCAGCGCCGCCCAGCGCGAGCTGACCGGACGCCTGTCGAACACCGCCACCGACATCGTGAGCGGACTGCGCGTCCTGCGCGGCATCGGCGGCGAGCAGGTGTTCCTGGCGCGCTACCGGCGCGAGTCGCAGGAGACCCGGCAGGCCGGCGTGGCGGTCGCGAAGCTCCAGTCGATGCTCGATGCGCTCCAGGTGTTCCTGCCTGGACTGTTCGTGGTGATCGTGGTCTGGCTCGGCGCCAGGTACGCCGTCACCGGAAGGATCAGCGCGGGCGAGCTGGTCGCGTTCTACGGGTACTCGGCGTTCTTGATGATCCCGCTGCGCACCGCCACCGAGTTCGCCAACAAGGTGATCCGCGCGAAGGTGTCCGCGGCGCGGGTGTGCCGCCTTCTCGTCCTCGAGCCGGACGTCGACGACCCGACCGATCCGCGCACCCCGCCGCCTGCCGGGGCCGAGCTCTCCGATGCCCGCAGCGGTCTGCGGGTCCGGCCCGGCAGCCTCACCGCGATCGTCAGCGAGCCCTCGGAGGAGTCCGCGGCCCTGGCCGACCGCCTGGGCCTGTGCGCCGCGGAGGTCGACGACGACGTCACCCTCGGCGGCGTCCCTCTCACCGCGCTGCGTCGCGAGGACGTGCGACGCCGCATCGTGGTCTCCGACACCGGGAGCACGCTGTTCTCCGGACGGCTCGGCGACCGACTCGACGTCGCCGGCGGCGACAGCGCTGCGCGGGTCCTCCGGGCCCTCGAGACGGCCTCGGCCGACGACATCCTCGAGGCGCTGCCCGACGGCCTGGACGCGACGGTCACCGAGCGCGGCCGCAGCTTCTCCGGCGGCCAGCGCCAACGGCTCATCCTGGCCCGGGCGCTCGCCGCCGACCCCGAGATCCTCGTGCTGGTCGAGCCGACCTCGGCGGTGGACGCGCACACCGAGTCGCGGATCGCCGCCCGTCTGCGCGAGCACCGGGCGGGCCGCACCACGATCGTGACCACGAGCAGCCCGCTCATGCTCGACGCCGCCGACGAGGTCGTCTTCCTGCGCGAGGGTCGCGTCGTGGCCACCGGCACCCACGCCGACCTGATGCAC
Organism: Nocardioides epinepheli; assembly: GCF_037936805.1. Taxonomy (NCBI): domain Bacteria; kingdom Bacillati; phylum Actinomycetota; class Actinomycetes; order Propionibacteriales; family Nocardioidaceae; genus Nocardioides; species Nocardioides epinepheli. The sequence continues at coordinate 1,824 of NZ_JBBMMC010000017.1, forward strand.
CACGAGCCCGCCTATCGCGCCGTGGTCACGCGGGAGGAGGTGACGGCGTCGTGAGCGACACCCTGCTGCCCGTCGCCGAGGGCAACTCGATGCGCACCTATGCCCTCGACCTGGCCCGGCGGCACCCGCGACTGCTGTGGAGCGCGCTGGTCCTGCACGTCCTGGCGGCGGTCGCCGGTCTCGCGGCGCCGCGCCTGCTCGGCGACCTCGTCGAGGCCGTGGAACAGGGCAGCACGGTCGGCCACGTCGATCGGGTGATCCTGCTCCTCGCGGGCTTCCTCGTCCTCCAGACGATCCTCACCCGCTACGCGCGCTACATAAGCCAGGTGCTCGGTGAGCAGGTGCTCGCCGAGCTGCGCGAGGACTTCGTGGCCAACTCGCTCGCCCTGCCGGTCGGAGTCGTCGAGTCGGCCGGATCGGGCGACCTGCTCACCCGCACCAGTCGCGACGTCGAGCAGCTCGGCTGGTCGGTGCGGTGGGCCCTGCCGGAGTGGACCATCGCGGTGGTCACCGCGATCCTCACCTTCGCGGCCGCGGTGTCGGTCGGCTGGTGGGTGGCGCTGCCCTGCCTGTTCGGCGTGCCGCCCCTGGTGTTCGGGCTGCGCTGGTACCTCCGGCGGGCCAAGGACGGCTACCTGCGCGAGTCCGCGTCGTACTCCCAGATCAACGCGACCCTCACCGAGACCGTCGAGGGCGCCCGCACCGTCGAGGCCCTCGGACTGGGTCGCGAGCGGATCACCGCGATCGACGCCGACATCGCCGACTCCTACGCGGCCGAGCGGTACACGCTCTATCTGCGCACGGTGTTCTTCCCGGTAATGGACCTGAGCTACCTGGTGCCCACCGTGCTGACCCTGCTCTTCGGCGGCTACCTCTACACCCAGGGCAGCGTGTCGCTCGGCGACGTCACTGCCGCGGTGCTCTACGTCCAGATGCTCATCGACCCGGTCGACCGGGTGGTGGCGATCCTCGACGAGCTCCAGATCGGTGCCGCCTCGCTCGCCCGGCTGCTCGGCGTCGCACAGGTGCCCGACGACCGCGAGGTCAGCGGCCGCGAGCCGGGCGGCGAGGACCTCGTCGCCGACGACGTCCGATTCTCCTACGTCGAGGGCCGCGACGTGCTGCACGGGGTCGACCTCGACGTCGGGGTCGGCGAGCGGGTCGCGATGGTGGGCCCGTCCGGAGCCGGGAAGTCGACGCTTGGTCGCCTGCTGGCCGGCATCCATCCGCCGCGTACCGGGGCGGTCACCGTCGGCGGGGTCGGACTGGTCGAGCTGCCGCTGGACGACCTGCGCGGCCACGTGGCCCTGGTGACCCAGGAGCACCACGTCTTCGTCGGCACCCTGCGCGAGAACCTCGCCCTGGCCGCCCCCGAGGAGGCCACCGACGACGACCTGCGAGCAGCACTCGACGCCGTCGACGCACTCGACTGGGCGTTGGCGCTCCCCCAGGGTCTCGACACCGAGGTGGGGTCCGGGGGGCACACGCTGCACGCCGCCCAGGCCCAGCAGATCGCGCTGGCCCGGCTCGTGCTCGCCGACCCGCACACGCTGGTGCTCGATGAGGCGACCTCGCTGATCGACCCGCGCGCGGCCCGGCACCTGGAGCGCTCGCTCGCCGGCGTGCTCGAGGGCCGTACGGTGATCGCGATCGCCCACCGGCTGTTCTCGGCGCACGACGCCGACCGGGTCGCCGTTGTCGAGGACGGCGTGATCTCCGAGCTCGGCTCGCACGACGAGCTCGTCGCCGCCGACGGCTCGTACGCCGCCCTGTGGCGCAGCTGGAACGGGGAGTGAGGAGCCAGCCTCGAGGCTAGAGCCCCGAGATCCGCACCCCGGCGTGCGTCTTGTACTTGCGGTTGATCGAGATGAGCACGGCGGTGAACGGCTCGAGCTGGCGGGCCAGCCGCAGCTTGCCGGCGTCGATCCCGCGGCGCCCGGTGACCGACTCGGCCAGGTCCATGGCGACCTCCTTGGCCTCCACGACGTCGCCGACGACGAGGACGTCCTCGTCGAGGTAGTCGTCATCGCCCCACAGCAGCACCGCGGAGACGTTGTGGAAGGCACCGACGACGGTGGCCTCGGGGGCGAGCTCCTGCGCCGACTCGGCGGCCGATCCCTCGCCACCGTTGACGATCCGGCCGTGGGCACCGCGCTTGTCGAAGGCCAGCGGGTTGACGCACGAGATCACGGTCTTGCCCGCGAGCGGCAGCGCGGCGACGAGCTCGTCGTGGCCGTCGTAGGGCACGGCGAGCAGGACGACGTCGGCCTGGGCCACGGCGTCGGCGTTCGCCGCGCCACTCACCTCGCCGGCACCCTCGACGCCGCTCAGTCGCTCGGTCACCTCGGCGGCGACCGGCACGGCCTTCTCCGCCGACCGGGAGCCGATCACCACATCGTGCCCGTGTTTGGCGAAGCGGTAGCCGAGCCCCTTGCCCTGAGGTCCGGTGCCGCCGATCACGGCGATGCGGTGCTGGGTCACGGGAGTTCCTCTCGACGGATTGCTTGGGTGTGCCTGTCTATCGGGCGCGTGCGGATCACGCCAGCGTGATCCGCACCACAGTCGCGGCGAGCGCGCCTTGGGCTATCGTGACACCAACACTGTCACAGTCGCTCGCGAGGAGTCCCGATGAAGCTGAGCACGATGCTGATGTACGACGGCAACCCCCGCGCGGCAGCCGACCAGGTGGTCGCCCTGGAGAAGGCCGGGCTCGACCTGGTGTGGGTCGCCGAGGCCTACGGCTTCGACTCCCCCACGCTGATGGGCTACCTGGCCGCGAAGACCGACACGATCGAGATCGGCTCCGGCATCCTCAACGTCTTCTCCCGCACCCCCGGCGCCCTGCTCCAGACCGCCGCCGGCCTCGACAACGTCTCGGCAGGACGCGCCGTCATCGGGCTGGGCGCCTCCGGGCCGCAGGTGATCGAGGGCTTCCACGGACTCCCCTACGCCCGGCCGCTGGGCCGCACCCGCGAGGTCATCGACATCCTGCGTCAGGGCCTGCGTCGCGAGCCGTTGGAGCACAGCGGACGCGACTTCACCCTGCCACTGCCTGCCGACCAGGGCCTCGGCCTGGGCAAGCCGCTCAAGCTGCTCACCCGCCCGGAGCGTCCCGAGGTCCCGATCTGGGTCGCGGCCCTCGGCGACAAGAACGTCGCGATGACCGCCGAGATCGCCGACGGCTGGATCCCCCACCTCTTCTACCCCGAGAAGGCCCAGCAGGTCTGGGGCGAATCGCTGGCGGCCGGGGCGGCCAAGCGCTCGGCCGACCTCGGGCCGCTCCAGATCACCGCGGGCGGACTGCTCGCCGTCGGCGACGACGTCAAGGGGATGCTCGACCTGGCCCGTCCGATGTATGCCCTCTACGTCGGCGGGATGGGCGCGAAGGGCAAGAACTTCTACAACGACCTCGCCTGCGCCTACGGCTACGAGGAGGAGGCCACCAAGATCCAGGACCTCTACCTCTCGGGCAAGAAGAAGGAGGCCGAGGCGCTGGTGCCCACCGAGTGGCTGGAGGCCGGAAACCTCGTCGGACCGGAGTCGTATGTGAAGGAGCGGATCGAGGCCTTCCGCGAGTCGGGGGTCAGTCATCTCCAGGTGATGCCGGCCGCCGAGGATCCGGCCGCGCTGATCGCCCGGGTCAAGGAGTGGGTCTGACCGATGCCGGAGACGCCGTCGATCTACGAGCAGGAGCACGAGGACTTCCGCGCCACCGCGCGCGCGTTCCTGGAGCGTGAGGTGGTGCCGCACCACGAGCAGTGGGAGAAGGACGGCCAGGTCGACCGCGAGGTCTGGCGCAAGGCCGGCGAGCAGGGCCTGCTCTGCTTCGACGTCGAGGAGCAGTACGGCGGCCCAGGGATCCACGACTTCCGGTACCACACGGTGCTGGCCGAGGAGATCACCCGAGTCGGCGCGAGCGGACTCGGCTTCGGCGTCCACACCGACATCATCGTGCCCTACCTCAGCGCCCTGGGCACCGAGGAGCAGAAGCAGCGCTGGCTCCCGGGACTGGTCAGCGGTGAGCTGATCTCGGCGATCGCGATGACCGAGCCCGGAGCCGGGTCCGACCTCCAGGGCGTGCGCACCTCCGCGGTCGACCGCGGCGACCACTACCTGCTCAACGGCTCGAAGACCTTCATCTCCAACGGCATCCTCAGCGACCTGGTGATCGTGGTGTGCCGCACCGACCCCGACGCCGGCCACCAGGGCATCAGTCTGCTCGTCGTCGAGCGCGGGATGCCCGGGTTCGAGCGCGGTCGCAACCTCGACAAGATGGGCCTGAAGGCCCAAGACACCGCCGAGCTGTTCTTCCACGACGTCGAGGTGCCCAAGGAGAACCTCCTCGGCGAGGAGGGCCAGGGCTTCATCTACCTGATGCAGAACCTGCCGCAGGAGCGGATCTCGATCGCCGCCATCGCGGTCGCGGCGATGGAGCAGATCATGGCGATGTGCCTCGACTACGCCAAGCAGCGCCAGGCCTTCGGCCGCCCGATCGGGAAGTTCCAGCACAACCGGTTCCTGCTGGCCGAGATGGCCACCGAGGTCCACATCGCCCGCCTCTTCGTCAACGACTGCATCCTCAAGCTCAACGCCGGCGAGGTCGACACCGCGCTGGCCTCGATGGCCAAGTGGTGGACCACCGAGCTGCAGACGAAGTTCGCCGACCGCGGCGTCCAGCTGCACGGCGGCTACGGCTACATGAGCGAGTACCCGATCTCCAAGGCGTTCACCGACTCGCGCATCCAGACCATCTACGGCGGCACCACCGAGGTCCAGAAGGAGATCATCGGGCGCTCCCTCGGCCTGTGAGGCTCAGGTGGCGGGGGTGGCGGGCGCGACGTAGTCGGCCTTGAGCTTGCCCTTCACCATCTTCCCCGTCGGCGTGCGAGGCAGCTCGTCGCGGAAGTAGATCTCCCTCGGCACCTTGTAGTGCGCCATCCGCTCGCGGGCATAGGAGGTCAGCTCGTCGGCGAGATCCTCGGTGCCGGGGACGGCGGGCTGCACGTAGGCCACGACCCGCTCGCCCATCTCGTCGTCGGGCACCCCGATCACACCGATGTCGATCACCGCCGGGTGCAGGCTGAACAGGTCCTCGATCTCCTGCGGATAGATGTTCACCCCGCCGCTGATGATCATGAACGCCGACCGGTCGGTGAGGTAGAGGTAGCCCGCGTCGTCGAGATAGCCGAGGTCGCCGATCGCGGTCCAGTTCGGATGCCGCGGATGCTGGGTGGCGGCGGTCTTGTCGGGATCCTTGTGGTACTCGAAGGGCGCACCGTCGAACTCGGTGCGCTCGAAGTAGATGGTGCCCACGGTGCCGGCGGGCACCTCGTTGCCGTCCCCGTCGCAGATGTGCGGGACGCCGATGAGCGGCACCCCCACCGAGCCGGGGCGCTCGAGCCACTGCTCGCTGGAGATCATCGTGCCGCCGTTGGCCTCCGTGGAGGCGTAGTACTCGTTGACGATCGGACCGAGCCAGTCGATCATCCGGTGCTTCACCTCGACCGGGCACGGTGCCGCGGCGTGCACCACGCAGCGCAGCGACGACACGTCGGCACCCTCGCGGACGGCCTCGGGCAGCTTGAGCAGACGCACGAACATCGTCGGCACCATCTGGGTGTGGGTCACGCCGTAGCGCTCGATCGCGGCCAGGCAGGCCTCGGCGTCGAACCGCTCCATCATCACCAGGGTGCCGCCAAGCGCGTGCACGACGCCCCCGAAGCGCAACGGCGCCGCGTGGTAGACCGGTGCGGGCGAGAGGTAGACCGTCGACTCGTCGAAGCCGTACAGGCCGCCGAAGATCGTCACGTACTTGTAGCCCGGCTCGTCGACCGCGTGCTCGGGCAGCGGCAGCTTGATGCCCTTGGGGCGTCCGGTGGTGCCGGAGGAGTAGAGCAGGTCGTCGCCGTGACGCTGCTCGGCGAGCGGCTCGGCGCCGGCATCGCGCAGCGCGGCCTCGTAGTCGCCGAAGCCGTCGACGTGGCCTCCGTAGGCGAGGCGCCGGTCGACGTCGACGTCGAGCCGGGACACGAGGTCGGCCTTGGCGGCCGAGACGATGAGTGCCTTGGCATCGCAGTCACCGACGATATAGGACACCTCGTCGGGCGCGAGGTGATGGTTCACGGCCGTGATGTAGAGGCCCGAGCGCAGGGCTGCCCAGTAGACCTCGTAGGCCTCGGGTGTGTTGTCGCTGACGAGGGCGACGACGTCGCCCTCGCGCAGCCCGGCACCGCGTAGCCAGTTCGCCAGCCGCAGGCTGCGCTCGTCGAGCTCGGCGTAGGTGAGCATGCGGCCGGAGCCGGCCATGATCAGCGCGGGCCTGTCGGGCGTCGTCCGGGCCCAGGTACCGGGATACATGTCCCGACTCTGTCAGGACCCGCGTCCGGGTTCCAGATCCGATCGGCGACGGCCGATGAGAACCGGCCACGGCGACCGTCTATCAGGGTGATCCCCGATACCGCAGGGGGCCGAGCGCGAGGAGAGTCGTCATCATGCATCGTCGGATCGCACGGCGCCTGACCGGGCGCGTGTCGAAGTGGGTCGTGCTCGTCGTCGTGCTGGTGGCAACGGCCGGGATGGGCGCGTTCAGCAGCAAGCTCACCGAGGTCCAGAACAACGAGGCGTCCTCGTGGCTGCCCGGGTCGGCGGAGTCCACCAAGGTCGCGAACGAGCTCGCCGACACCCTCGACCCCGACGAGATCCCGACCCTCGTCGTCTACGAGCGCGGCTCCGGCCTCACCGCCGACGATCTCGCGACGATCGCCGCCCAGGCGCACGAGCTCGCCGGTGTCGACGGCCTCACCGAGGAGTCGGCGGCCCAGCTCTCGGGACCGCAGCCGCCGGTCGTCGTCTCCGAGGACGGCCAGGCGGCGTTCGTGCCCTTCGTCTTCGACTTCGGCCCCGACGGCTGGACCAAGATCCCCGACGCCGCGAAGGAGGTCCGTGCGATCGCCCAGCTCGACGGCGCCTCGGTGCACCTGGCCGGTTACGGCGGACAGGCGGCCGATGCCGCCGAGGCATTCGAGGGCATCGACGGCGCGCTCCTGCTGACCGCCCTCGGCGTCGTCGTGGTGATCCTGCTGTTCACCTACCGCAGCCCGGTGCTGTGGATCCTGCCGATCCTCAGCGCGGTGGTGGCGTACACGATCTCCGGGGGCGTCGTCTACCTCCTGGCCAAGTACGCCGACCTGACCGTCAACGGTCAGAGTCAGGCCATCTTGGGCATCCTGGTGATCGGCGCGGGCACCGACTACGCGCTCCTGCTCGTGGCTCGCTACCGCGAGGAGCTGCGCCGTCACGAGGATCGCCATGAGGCGATGGCCTTCGCCCTGCACCGCGCCGCTCCCGCGATCCTCGCCAGCGCCGCGACGGTGGTCGTGGGACTGCTGTGCCTGGTGTTCGCCGAGCTGAACTCCACCGCCGGCCTCGGACCGGTGCTGGCGGTCGGCGTCGCCGTCACGTTCTTGGTGATGGTCACCCTGCTCCCGGCGATGCTGGTGATCTGCGGGCGCTGGCTGTTCTGGCCCAAGCGGCCGACCTACCGCAGCCCGGAGCCCACCCGCACGGGATTCTGGTCGCGGGTCGGCCGGCGGATCGCGCCGCGTCCGCGGCTGGTCTGGGTGGTCACCGCCGGCCTGCTGCTCATCGCCTGCCTGGGCGTGCTCAAGCTCGACACCGGCGGGCTGGCGACCGAGGACAGCTACACCAAGCGGCTCGACTCCATCCAGGGTCAGCAGGTGCTCGTCGACCACGGCTTGCAGGACACGTCGAACACGATCCAGGTCGTGGCGAACACCGACCGGATCGCCGAGGTGGCCCAGGCCCTCACCGGCGTCGACGGCCTGGGGCAGCCCGGCGACCCGCAGCCGATCTCCGACCAGCGCTCCTACCTCGAGGCGACGATCGGTCACGACAGCGCCTCGCCGGAGGCCGCCGACACCGTCCTGGCCGCCCGCGACGCCGTCCATGGGGTGTCAGGTGCCGACGCGATGGTCGGCGGCGGGTCGGCGTTCTACGTCGACACCAAGGTCGCCTCGGAGCGAGACAACAAGGTCATCATCCCGATCGTGCTGCTCGTGGTGTTCCTGATCCTGGTCGGGCTGCTCCGGTCGCTGGTTGCCCCGCTGCTGCTGATGGGCACCGTGGTGCTCTCCTTCGGTGCCGCGCTCGGCATCTCGGCGATGATCTTCGACTACGTCCTCCCGCTCGTCTTCGACCAGTGGCCCGACGGCGCCGACGTCGATCCGGGGTTCCCGCTGTTCGCCTTCGTGTTCCTCGTGGCGCTGGGCATCGACTACAACATCTTCCTGATGACCAGGGTCCGGGAGGAGACCGCCGACCGCGGCACCCGCCGCGGCACCTTGGTGGCGCTGTCCTCCACCGGCGGTGTGATCACCTCCGCCGGCCTGGTGCTGGCCGCGACGTTCCTCGTGCTCGGCACCATCCCGGTCGTGTTCCTCGCCGAGATCGGCATCGCGGTGGCCCTCGGCGTCCTGCTCGACACGATGATCGTCCGCTCGGTGCTGGTCACCGCCTTGAACCTCGATCTGGGTGGGAAGATCTGGTGGCCCAGCCGCCTCGACACCGCCAACGCCCCCCTCGACCCGCACACCCTCGGCACCGAGGACGACGCGACGACCCCCACCGACGACATCGACCCCGACCCCGCGCTGACCCGTCCGCTATAGCTGACGGGTCAGCGAGAAATGGGCGGTCGGGTGTCATCGGGTGGGCGGCGCGCCGGTTCGCTACGGAGCGTGGCTACCGTGAGGACAGTGAGCACCACGCAGGATCCGAACACCGCCCCCGAGGCGCCCCCCACACCCCAGCAGGTACGACGCGCACTGGCCCGTGCCGAGCGCGGTGCGCGGCTCGACGTCGCCGAGGCCGCGGTGCTGCTGGCCGCCACCGGGGAGGACCTCGACCGGCTGACCGCGGCGGCCGCGCGGGTGCGCGACGCGGGCCTGGCCGCGGCCGGCCGTGCTGGCGTCGTCACCTACTCGCCGAAGGTGTTCATCCCGGTCACCCGGCTGTGCCGCGACCGGTGCCACTACTGCACCTTCGTGGAGACGCCGGCCCAGGCCGCGCGGGAGGGTCGATCGCCGTACCTCTCACCCGACGAGATCCTCGAGATCGCCGCGCAGGGGGCCACGCTCGGCTGCCTGGAGGCGCTGTTCACCCTCGGCGACCGGCCCGAGGAGCGCTGGCCCGAGGCACGCGCATGGCTCGACGAGCAGGGCTACGACTCCACCCTCGCCTACGTGCGCGCCATGGCGATCCGGGTGCTGGAGGAGACCGGACTGCTCCCCCACCTCAACCCCGGCGTCATGTCGTGGGAGGAGCTCAACCGGCTCAAGCCCGTCTCCCCCTCGCTCGGCATGATGCTCGAGACGACGTCCACCCGGCTCTTCGAGACCAAGGGCGCGGCCCACTTCGGGTCGCCCGACAAGGACCCGGCGGTGCGACTGCGCGTCCTCGAGGACGCCGGACGCCTCTCGATCCCGTTCACCACCGGGCTTCTGGTGGGGATCGGAGAGACCCTCGCCGAGCGCGCCGAGACGATCGTGGCGCTGCGGAAGGTGTCGACGCAGTACGGCTCGGTCCAGGAGGTGATCGTCCAGAACTTCCGCGCCAAGCCGGACACCGCGATGCGACACACCGACGACCTCGGGCTGGACGAGTACCGGGCAGCGATCGCGGTGACGCGGCTCGTGCTCGGCCCGAAGGCCCGCGTACAGGCGCCGCCCAACCTGGTCGACCTGGCCGAGTGCCGGGCGCTTCTCGACGCCGGCGTGGACGACTGGGGCGGGGTGTCCCCGCTCACGCCCGACCACGTGAACCCCGAACGCCCCTGGCCGAGCCTGGAGCGGCTGACAGCGATCAGCGCCGAGTGCGGGTTCACGCTGAAGGCCCGCCTGACCGTGCACCCCGAGTTCGTCCGCGCCGGCGAGCCGTGGCTCGATCCACGGGTCGCGACCCACGTCGCGGCGCTCGCCACCGACGACGGTCTCGCCCGGCCCGGCGTCCGGCCGGTCGGCCTTCCCTGGCAGGAGCCCGACGGCGGGCTGGACTCCACCGGGCGCACCGACCTCCACTCGGCCGTCGACGTCGAGGGGCGAACCGAGGATCGGCGCTCGGACTTCGCCGACGTCTACGGCGACTGGGACGCCGTACGCGAGGCCGCGCGAGACTCCGGCGCACCCGCAGTGCTGCATGCCGAGGGCCGCGAGGCGCTGGCCGCGGCGGAGACCGACCCCGGAGGGCTGTCCGACGAGCACGCTCTCACGCTGATGACCGCAGAGGGCCCGCTGCTGGACCAGGTCTGCCGCCTCGCCGACGACCTGCGCCGCGACACCGTCGGCGACGACGTCACCTACGTCGTGAACCGCAACATCAACTTCACCAACGTCTGCTACGTCGGGTGCCGGTTCTGTGCCTTCGCCCAGCGACGCACCGACACCGATGCCTACTCGCTCTCTCTCGACGAGGTCGCCGATCGGGCCGCGGAGGCCTGGGACCTCGGCGCCACCGAGGTCTGCATGCAGGGCGGCATCGATCCCGAGCTCCCGGCCACCGCCTACTTCGACCTCGTGACCGCGGTGAAGCAGCGGGTGCCGGACATGCACGTGCACGCCTTCTCCCCGATGGAGATCGTCAACGGCACCGCGCGCACCGGCCTCTCCGTCGAGGACTTCCTCATCAAGGCTCGCGAGTCCGGGCTCGGCTCGCTTCCCGGGACCGCCGCGGAGATCCTCGACGACGACGTCCGCTGGATCCTCACCAAGGGCAAGCTCCCCACCCGCACCTGGATCGAGATCGTGAGCACCGCTCACCGGCTTGGGATCCCGACCACCTCGACCATGATGTACGGCCACGTCGACAACCCGCGGCACTGGGTCAACCACCTGCGCGTGCTCTCCGGCGTCCAGGACACGGCCCTGGATGCGGGCGGAACCGGATTCACCGAGTTCGTGCCGCTGCCGTTCATCCACACCTCCGCACCGATCTACCTCGCCGGCGTGGCCCGCCCCGGACCCACGATGCGCGACAACCTCGCCGTCCACGCGCTCGCCCGGATCCTGCTCCACGGCCGCATCGACAACATCCAGACCAGCTGGGTCAAGCTCGGCACCGACGGCACCCGAGCCATGCTCCGCTCCGGCGCCAACGACCTCGGCGGCACCCTCATGGAGGAGACGATCTCCCGCATGGCCGGCTCCCAGCACGGCTCGGCGAAGACCGTCGCGGAGCTCGTCGAGATCGGTGAGGGAATCGGCCGCCCCGTGGTCGAGCGCACCACGCTGTACGACAGGTCACACTGAACGTTCGAATAGAACCGGGCAACGCACCCCCGGGGGTGAGGTCGGCGCTGCTCGCACACGAAAGGCTCGGGGTTGCCCGAAAGTCGGGCGACGGTTCCCGCGACCCGGGACCTTGTTTCGAAGGAGCACACCATGGGCTTCCTCTTGTGGATCCTTGCCGTGATCCTGGTGATCTTCGGCGTTGTTCAACTCATTCAGGGCCAGATCCTCCTCGGCATCATCTGCATCATCGTCGGTCTGGCCGTCGGGCCCGGCGGATGGACCATCTTCAACAAGCGGAACGCATAACCGCATCCTTCGAGAGGGACGTCCGGGTCGTCCGCTCGCTCGGGCTGTTCTAGCTTCGTAGTCCCACCCAGGTTCCATTCCGATGGGCCCATGCTCTCCCCCTTGAGCATGGGCCTATCGGCATTTCGGGGCACCTCCCGAGCAACCTCGCATCGTGCCGCTCCCGTTCTATGGGCGACGAAGGGAGAGTAGATGGCACCGGCACACGAGGCGGACTTCGAGGAGTTCGTCGCCGCGCACGGCCGATCCTTGCGCCGCACGGCGTACCTGATGTGCGGCGACTGGGCACGAGCAGAGGACGCCACCCAGGAGGCGCTGCTCGCGCTCTATCGCCGCTGGCCGCGGGTGACCAGACACGGCGGGAACGTGCGGGCCTACGCCCACCGGGCGGTCACCACCGCGGTGATCGACCAGTCTCGGCGTCCGTGGCGCCGGGAGGTGTCGGCCGACGTCGTCCCCGACGGCTCGGTAACGACAGGCGGGTCGGTCGATCACGACCCGATGGCCGCCACCGACCGCCGGTTGGCCGTGCTCTCGGCGCTGCGGCTGCTGCCCGAGCGCCGACGGGCCTGCCTGGTGCTGCGCTACTTCTCCCAGCTGTCGGTCGAGGAGACCGCCGACCTCCTCGGCATCACCACCGGCACGGTCAAGAGCCAGACCGCACGGGCTCTGGACCAGGTGCGAGCCGCTCTGCTCGACGCCGGACTCGACATCGAACTGGAGGAGACCCCATGAACGACCGCATTCCCGACCTGCTCGACCTCGCCGCGGACGACGAGGGCCGTCCGCTCGGCTTCACCCCTGCCGATCTCTCGGCTCGGGGTCGCCGCGCCCGGCGTCGTCGTACCGCCCTGATCGGCGGTGGTGTCGCGGCCGCCGTGGTGGCCGCCAGCGTCGGCACCACCCTGCTGGTGCAGAACGACCACGACGGACCGGGCCCCGATCACTCCTCCGTCGCCCCGGCGGAGACACCGACGGGCGCCACCGACCCTGACCCGACTCCGCCGCCGACATCCCCGAGCGCGGAACTGCCGCCGCAGGAGCAGGCGATCGTCGACCAGTGCCTCGACCTGCTGCCCGCCGCCGATGCGCGCGAAGCTGCCGACTGGAGCCTGGACGCCTACCTCACCGACCAGGCCGGCTTCACCGCGACCTTGGTCGCCGGCGACGCCACGAAGTATGTACGGTGCCAGGTCTCGAAGGGACCTGTCGCAGACGGCCTGAACGAGGCCATCGTCATCAAGTTCCGCGGCAAGACTCCCGTCCAGGCTCAGCTGCCCTGGTTCAACACCCTGGAATGGGCCCAGTGGTGCAGCCCGGGCGAGGGAGCCGTCTGCTCCGAGGAGCTCTTCTACGGAGCCGGTCAGCTCTGGGGCGACTCGACCAAGGTGGTCGCCGACGGCCCCGACGGCACCAACGTGAATGCCGAGGTCGGTGAGCACACCTGGGTCATCCGGCATCGCGAGGAGCGCGTCGAGGCCAACCGTCCGGACAACGACATGCAGGCTCTTCCTTCGATGCCGGTCCGGTTCACCGGGCCCAGCGGCGAGGTGGCCAGCTTCGACTTCTTCCCACCGCAGGTCCTCCCCGAGAGCTGCCCGGACGACGGCGGCTGCTGACCCTGGCCCTCCGGCGCCGTCGTCACTCCCACTCGATGGTGCCGGGGGGCTTGGAGGTGACGTCGAGGGTGACCCGGTTGACCTCGGCGACCTCGTTGGTGATGCGGGTCGAGATCCGCTCCAGCAGGTCGTAGGGCAGTCGCGCCCAGTCGGCGGTCATCGCGTCCTCGGAGGTGACCGGCCGCAGCACGACCGGGTGCCCGTAGGTGCGCCCGTCGCCCTGCACGCCCACCGAGCGGACGTCGGCGAGCAGCACCACCGGCATCTGCCAGATGTCGCGATCGAGGCCGGCGCGGGTCAGCTCCTCGCGAGCGATCGCGTCGGCTCGGCGCAGGATGTCGAGCCGGTCGCGGGTGACCTCGCCGATGATCCGGATGCCCAGCCCAGGCCCGGGGAACGGCTGGCGCCACACCATCGTGCTCGGCAGGCCGAGCTGCTCGCCGACGGCGCGGACCTCGTCCTTGAACAGGGTCCGCAGCGGCTCGACGAGCTCGAAGTTGAGGTCGTCGGGCAGGCCGCCGACGTTGTGGTGGGACTTGATGTTCGACGTGCCGGCGCCGCCGCCGGACTCCACGACGTCGGGGTACAGGGTGCCCTGGACCAGGTAGGCGGTCTCCCCGGCGCCGGCGTCGCCGAAGACGCGGGTCTCGGCCGCCTCGAAGGTGCGGATGAACTCGCGGCCGATGATCTTGCGCTTCTCCTCGGGGTCGCTGACCCCGGCCAGCGCGTCGAGGAACTGCCCGGAGGCGTCGACGACGTCGAGGACGTCGAAGACCTCCTCGAAGTCGTGGCGGACCTGCTCGGTCTCGCCCTGGCGCATCATCCCGTGATCGACGTAGACGCAGGTGAGGCGGTCGCCGATCGCGCGCTGCACGATGGCCGCGGCCACGGCGGAGTCGACACCGCCCGACAGCGCGCAGATCGCGCGCCCCTCGCCGATCTGCTCGCGGATGGAGGCGACCTGCTCCTCGACGATGTTGAGCATGGTCCAGGTCTGCCGGCAGCCGGCGATGTCGTGCAGGAAGTGCTCGAGCACCTGCTGCCCGTGCTCGCTGTGCAGCACCTCGGGGTGCCACTGCACCCCGGCCATCCGCCGCTCCAGGGACTCGAAGGCAGCCACCGGCGTCGTCGCGGTGGAGGCCAGCACGTCGAAGCCCTCGGGAGCGGCGACCACCGAGTCGCCGTGCGACATCCAGACCGTGTGCTGGGCCGGGACGTCGGCGAGCAGCGTGCCGGGGGCGCTGACCGTCACCGGCGTCCGGCCGTACTCTCGCGCGCCGGTGGCGGCGACCTCGCCGCCGAGGCCCTGAGCCATCAGCTGGAAGCCGTAGCACATGCCGAAGACCGGGATCCCCGCCTCGAGGAGGGCCCGGTCGAGCGCCGGTGCGCCGTCGGCGTAGACCGAGGACGGCCCTCCGGACAGGATGATCGCCTTCGGGTTCCGGGCCAGCATCTCCTCCACCGGCACGTGGTGGGCCACGATCTCGGAGTAGACCCGTGCCTCGCGCACTCGCCGGGCGATCAGCTGCGCGTACTGCGCCCCGAAGTCGACAACGAGGACCAGATCATGCGCGGGGTCGTGCGCGGGCGCCGTCATGACGCCAGCCTATCGACGTCCGCGCCTCCTCTGACCGGCCACCCGTCGTCCGCACTTACTGCGGACATTTGCGATAGTCCCGGGCGTTTGGGTTGTCTTTCGGGTCGATTCGCAACCCGAACGGCCGGGACTATCCCACCCTGCCGGCCGGCCTCAGCCGTCGGACGAGGGACGTCGGGAGGTGATGTCGACGATCGGCAGCCGCAGCGCGCCGGGGGCGTCGGCGGGGACGACGGGCGCGTGCGGGGCCACCGGGGCGATCCGGCGGTAGTCGTCCCCGAGGGCCGGGCGCGGGTCGGGCTCGCCCTTGTTGGGCCACAGCGCCATGGCCCGCTCGGCCTGCGCGGTGATGGTCAGCGACGGGTTGACCCCGAGGTTCGCCGAGATCGCCGAGCCGTCGGCGACGTGCAGGCCAGGGTGGCCGAAGACGCGTTGATAGGCGTCGACGACACCGGTGCCCGGATCGGTGCCGATGGCGCAGCCGCCGATGAAGTGGGCGGTGAGCGGCATGTGGAACGGCTCCCCGATGTTTCCGCCCGGCGTGCCGTCGATGAGGCCGGCCACCCGGCGGACGGCGTCGTTGCCGACCGGGATCCACGTCGGGTTGGGCGAGCCGTGGCCCTGGCGCGAGGTCATCCGCCAGCCGAGCAGACCACGCTTGCCGAAGGTGGTGATCGAGTTGTCGTGGCTCTGCATCACCAGCGCGATCACCGCGCGCTCCGACCAGTGCTTGAGGTCGTAGATCTCGCGCAGGTCGCGGCGCTGGCGCCACAGCGCACGCAGCCAGGTGCGCCAGCGCGGGACGTCGGCCTCCTCGTCGGTGAGCACGGTCTGCATCAACGCCATCGCGTTGAACCCGCGGCCGTAGCGCACCGGCTCGATGTGGGTGTGCTCGTCGGGGTAGAAGCTCGAGGTGATCGCGACCCCGCGCGAGAAGTCGACGCCGGAGTCGCGCGGCGCGATCGCGCCGAGGATCGACTCGGAGTTGGTGCGCGAGAGGTGGCCGAGCCGCGCGGAGAGCCTGGGCAGGTGGCCCTCGTCCTTCATCCGGTGCAGCAGCTTCTGGGTGCCGAGCGAGGCGGCGGCGAAGACCACCTGGTCGGCGGTGAGGGTGCGGGTGGTCCGGACGGAGGCGCGCCGCGCCTTGGTGAAGCGGACCGCGACCTCGTAGCCGCCACCGTCCTCCTCGCCCCGCGGGCTGACCCGGGTGACGGTGGTGAGCGGCAGCACCTTGGCGCCGCGCTTCTCCGCCAGGTGCAGGTAGTTCTTCACCAGCGTGTTCTTGGCGTTGTGGCGGCAGCCCGACATGCACTCGCCGCAGTTCAGACAGGCATTGCGCGCGGGCCCCTCGCCGCCGAAGAACGGGTCCTCGACCGACTCCCCCGGCTGCTGACCCGGCCCGCCGAAGAACACCCCGACCGGCGTGGGCCGGAAGGTGTCGCCGACGTCGAGGTCGGTGGCGACCTTCTCCATGACGTCGTCCGACGGCGTCCGCACCGGGTTCTCGACGACGCCCAGCATCCGCTTGGCCTGGTCGTAGTAGGGCGCGAGCTCCTCGCGCCAGTCGGTGATGGAGGCCCACTGCGGGTCGTCGTAGAACGCCGGGAGCGGCTCGTAGAGCGTGTTGGCATAGACGAGCGAGCCTCCGCCCACCCCGGCGCCGGCGAGGATGAGGGTGTCGTGGACGGCATCGATGCGCTGGATGCCATAACAGCCGAGCGCGGGCGCCCACAGGTAATGCTTGAGGTCGAAGGTGCCGGAGGAGAAGTCGTCGTCGGCGAGCCGCGGCCCCGCCTCCAGGACGCCGACGCGGTAGCCCTTCTCGGTCAGCCGGAGCGCCGCGACCGAGCCGCCGAATCCCGACCCGACGATCAGGACGTCGAAGTCGGCGCTCATGCGCGACCGAGCCTCTTCATCACCCGCAGGTTCGCGGTCATCAGCTTGGCGTAGGCCTCCTCCGACATCCCGAGCATCGGAGCGAACCGGAGGAGACGCTGGGTCGCGACCGTCTGCGGCTCGGTGTAGCGCAGGATGCCTTCGCGGCTCTGACGGCGCCCCAGCCCCGAGCTGCGCATGCCGCCCATCGGGGCGTCGAGGCTGGCGAAGCTGGCCGCGAACGCCTCGTTGATGTTCACCGAGCCGCACTTGATGTGGCGCGCCAGTGAGCGGGCGCGGGCGCCGTCGTGGCTGAAGATCGCGGCGTTCAGGCCGTAGTCGCCCTCGTTCGCGCGGGCGACGGCGTCGGCCTCGTCGTGGAAGCGGTAGAGCGAGACGACGGGCCCGAAGGTCTCGTGGGCGAAGCACGCCATCTCCGGGGTGACGCCCTCGAGGATCGTCGGCTCGACGTAGTAGGGGCCGAGGTCGGGACGCGCGCGACCGCCGGCGAGCACCCGCGCGCCGTGCGCGACGGCGTCGTCGATGTGGGCCATCACCCGGTCGAGCTGGGCCTGGCTGACCAGGGTGCCCATGTCGTTGCCCCAGTCGAGGGTCGCGCCGAGGGTCATCGCCTCGGTGCGCGCGACGAAGCGCTCGACGAACCGGTCGTAGACCTGGTCGGCCACGAAGATCCGCTCGGTCGAGACGCAGAGCTGACCGGCATTGGAGAACGACGCTCGGACGGCGCCCTCCGCGGCGCGCTCGAGGTCGGCGTCGCGCAACACCAGCAGCGGGTTCTTGCCGCCGAGCTCGAGCGAGCAGCCGATCAGCCGCTCGGCGCACTGGCCGGCGATCACCCGGCCGGTCGCGGTGGATCCGGTGAAGCAGACGTAGTCGGCGCCCTCGATGAGCGGCGGGCCGATCTCGGGTCCGGGGCCCGCGACGACCTGCCACAGGTCCTCGGGGAATCCGGCCTCGTCGAGGAGTCGGGCGCCGAGCAGCGCCGAGAGCATCGTCTGCTCGTCGGGCTTGGCGACCACGGCGTTCCCGGCGAGCAGCGCGGGCAGTCCGTCGCACAGCGCCATCGTGAACGGGTAGTTCCACGGCGAGATGATGCCGACCACGCCCTTGGGCACCTGGTTCACCTCGACCCGGGTCAGGCCGGGGACGACGCCGCCGCGCCGCTCGGTGCCGAGGAAGCGCTCGGCGGTGCGGGCGTAGTAGCGCGCGGTGAGCGCGATGTGGAGCGGCTCGTCGAAGGCGTGCTTGCGGGCCTTCCCGGACTCCAGCACGATCAGGTCGATGATCTCGGCCTGCCGGTCGAGGATCAGGTCGTGCAGGCGCAGCATCGCCGCGGCACGTGTCTCGACCGGGACTCGGGCCCAGGCGGCCTGTGCCCGCCGCGCGCGGACGTAGGCCTCGGCGACGTCGGCCGGGGTCGAGGCCGGGATGTGAGCCAGCGGGGCGCCGTCGATCGGGCTGTTGACCGCGAAGGTCCTTCCGGAGGAGGCCTGGAGTCGCGAGGTCAGGCGATCGACGTAGCCGCGGTCCAGGACGTAGGCCGCGCTGGGGTCGTGCTCGGGATCGGCCGGTCCCCCGAGAAGTGGACCGCCGGGCTGGGGGTTCGCAGATCCGCTCATGGATCGAGCGTAGGTGACGGACGACACGCTTGCTACTGGTCGGTCACTTTCTCGTTCCCGGGTCCCACGATCAGGGCTTTCTTGGACCGGGGTGGTTCACTTCCGCGCGTGCCCCAGCACCAGCCGCCCGCCCCACCCCCGACCCCGTCGTCGGGGCCTTCAGGGGACGGCCGCGGTGATCGGGTGGCGCTCGCGACGCTGGTGATCGTCGTCGTCCTGGCGGTCGGGATGCTCGCCGCGAACGTCGTGAGCAAGCGTCACGACGCCGAGGCCGCACCCGCGCCGGGCACGGGCGCAGGGGCCTCCCCGTCGGCGTCCGATGCGCCGTCGATCCCGGCGGTGGACCCCGGTGACGGCACGGCGGGCACGACCACCGCCCAGAACGCGATCGTGTTCCTGGTCGACGACATGCACGACTTCTCGTGCGAGGAGGCCGACCTCTACCTGCCGCGCAGCAGTCCGTGGCTGCGCGAGCACGGCACCTGCTACGAGAACGCGACGACCTCGACCCCGGTGTGCTGTCCCGCGCGCGCCCAGCTCCAGACCGGCCAGTACTCCCACAACAACCGGGTGATCAGCCAGAAGGCGGCGCACCGGCTCACCGTGCGCGACACCGTCCAGCACGATCTCGGGCAGGCGCGGATCGCGACCTACGGCATCGGCAAGAACCTCAACGGGGTCCGGCCCAGCAGCTACTACGGACGGCATCCGCTCTCGACCGGCTTCCAGCGCTTCAACTTCTGGAACTCCTACAAGGGCCGGCCGGGCAAGTTCCAGCTCTACGAGGACGACGGGACGCGATACCGCCCGCGCGACGGCCTCACCTCGACCGAGACCAGCGGCCGCTACCTGAACGCCTACCTGGACGAGAAGCTCGCCTCCGGGGAGCGGTTCTTCATCTACAACGCCACCTTCGCCCCGCACAAGCAGGGCGCCCGGTTCGCCCCCCGCCACATGCCGCCCGTCGCACGCGAGCACCGCGACGACCCGGTGCCGCCCTTCCGGTACTCCCCCGAGCGCGACGCTCGCGACAAGCTGCCGATCTTCCGGCGCGCCCACCAGTCGCGGGCCTACTACGAGGGCCTGTTCGCGGCTCGCGCACGCTCCCTGCGCTCGGTCGACGACCAGATCGCCGAGACCTTCCAACGGCTCCAGGACGCCGGCGTCCTCGACCGGACCGCGGTGTTCTTCGTCAGCGACAACGGATACACCGACCAGGGCGAGGTGAACTGGGAGGGCAAGTCGATCCCCTACCCGGCCGCGATGAACGTGCCGCTGCTCGCCTACTACCCCGGTCGCGCGGCCGCCGTCGACACCCGCGACGTGAACCTCGTCGACGTGACCGCCACGCTCTACGACGTCCTCGACGTCGCCCCCGGCCACCTGCTCGACGGGCACTCGCTGCTCGGCGACCACGACCGCAAGGTGGTGTACGGCGAGTTCTACGCCGAGTCCAACGGGCTGGTGCGCCAGGAGTCCGGGCGCCGGACCACCAACCTGCGCTCGTGGCGGATGGTGCGCCGCGACGGCCTCTCCTACGTCGAGTGGTACGGCAAGAACGGCGGCATCATCTTCCGCGAGTTCTATGCCGACCCGGGCATGACCCGCAACCTGCTCTTCCACCGGCGCGACCCGGAAGCGCCCACGAAGGCGACGGTCCTCGAGTTCAAGCGGCTGCTCCACCGCTACGGCACCTGCCAGGGCACCGTCGAGCAGGGCACCCCGCATCCGTGCTCGTGATCCAGTTCGCAGCCACCTGAGACAGTTGAGGCGTGCAGACCCACGACGTCACCAACCAGGCACCGCCGCTCGTCGGACACGACACCGCCGATGACCCGGCATTGCTCGACGCACTCGAACGAGAGGGCGCGGGATGGGCGGTGGACGAGGTGCACGAGCTCGGCCGGCTGGCCGGCACCGAGGAGGCGCAGTCGTGGGGGCGCCTGGCCGAGCGGGTGCCGCCGGTACTGCACACCCACGACCGGTTCGGCCATCGGGTCGACGAGGTCGAGTACGTCCCGGCCTACCACTCGCTGATGTCCACCGCCGTCGAGCACGGCCTGCACGCGACGCCCTGGGTCGACCAGCGTCCCGGCGCCCACGTCGCCCGGGCGGCGAAGTTCCTGGTGTGGAACGTCGATGCCGGGCACGGCTGTCCCATCTCGATGACCTATGCCGTGGTGCCCGCCCTGCGCGCCGCACCCGATCTCGCGGCCGTCTACGAGCCGCTGCTGGCCTCGACGACCTACGACCCCGTGCTCCGGGTGCCGACGGCGAAGGCGGGACTGACCGCGGGCATGTCGATGACCGAGAAGCAGGGCGGCTCCGACGTCCGCGCCAACACCACCGAAGCGGTCCCGCAGGCGGACGGCTCGTATCGGCTCACCGGTCACAAGTGGTTCACCTCGGCTCCGATGAGCGATCTGTTCCTCGCGCTCGCCCAAACCCCCGGCGGGCTCTCCTGCTTCCTCGTACCGCGGGTGCTGCCCGACGGCACCCGCAACCCGATGCACCTGATGCGGCTCAAGGACAAGCTCGGCAACAGGTCCAACGCCTCCTCCGAGATCGAGTACGACGGCGCCACCGGATGGCTGGTCGGCGAGGAGGGCCGCGGGGTGCGAACCATCGTCGAGATGGTGAACATGACCCGCCTCGACTGCATCCTCGGCACCTCGATGGGCATGCGCCAGGCGACCCTGCTGGCCACCCACCACGCCCGGCACCGCTCGGCGTTCGGGCGACGTCTGGTCGACCAGCCGCTGATGCGCAACGTGCTGGCCGATCTGGTGGTGGAGTCCGAGGCCGCCACCACGGTGGCGATGCGCTTGGCCGGCGCCACCGATCGCGCCGTCCGCGGAGACGGGTCGGAGGCCGCGTTCCGCCGGATGGCGCTGGCGGTCTCGAAGTACTGGGTCTGCAAGCGCGGTCCCGCCCACGCGGGCGAGGCGATGGAGTGCCTCGGCGGCAACGGCTACGTCGAGGAGTCGGGCCTGCCCCGCATCTACCGCGAGCTCCCCCTCCTCTCGATCTGGGAGGGGTCCGGCAACGTCGCCGCCCTGGACGCGCTGCGCGCGATGGCCCGCGAGCCGGAGACCGTCGAGCGCTTCCTCGCCGAGGTCGCGCTGGCCGAGGGCGCCGACCACCGTCTCGACGACGCGGTCGCCGAGGTGAAGAAGGAGCTCGCCGACACCTCCGACCTGGAGCTGCGCGCCCGCCGCGTGGTGGAGCGCCTCGCCCTCGTGCTCCAGGGCTCACTCCTGGTCCGCCACGCCCCCACCGCCGTCGCCGACGCCTTCTGCGCCACCCGCCTCGCGCGGGACTGGGGTGGCGCACTGGGAACCCTTCCCCCCGGACTCGATCTCGACGCGATCCTGGAGCGGGCCGAGGTCGGCCTGCCGTAGCGCCGGACGGCGAGCAAGTGAGCGCCGCCGCTGGAGGTCGAGCAAGCGAGCGCCGCCGCCGGAGGTCGAGCAAGCGAGCGCCGCCGCCGGAGGTCGAGCAACCGAGCGCCGCCGGAGGTTGAGCAAGCGAGCGCCAGCGAGCGCCGACGAAACCCCGGCACCCGACTGCGCGACTGTGGCGGGATCGTGCTGCGCTCGGTCGATCGGCTGACCCGAGTGGTGGGTGGCCGCGCGCGTAGTCGACCGACACCCGCCGTCAAGGATCGCCTGCGGCGCCCGCTTCGCGGCGGACTACGCCCGTCCTTGACCGCGGGTCCCGGTCGGTCGACTCATCCGGCGCGCTGCCGGCACGGGCTCCGCCCGCGCCGCCGCCTGCGCGGCCACCCCTGCTCACTCCGCCGTCGCTGATTCATCCGCGCCCGACTCGCCCGGCTCGCGTTCCCGAGGACGGTTGCGAGGTTTCGTCGGCGCGGTCCGCGCTCGTTCCTCACGCGCACCGCTTGCTCAACCTCCGAAGAAACGCCCCGCCGCCGGAGGTTGAGCAAGCGAGCGCAAGCGAGCGCCGACGAAACCCCGGCACCCCAAACCGTGCTAGAACACACTAGCGAATACGCGTCATACGAGGTAGAATCAGACATGGCCGCCACCACCAACACCGGAACCGGGCACCCGCTCGCGGTCCTGGTCGCGCGGTTCAAGAAAGACCTCGCCGGCCACGTCGACACCCCGCTGTGGAGCCTGGACGCCGACGACACCGCTGCGCTTTTGGTCGACCTGGCCGAGGTCACCGCCAGCCTCGCCGAGCTCGAGGCCCGAGCGGTGACCCAGGCGGAGGCGTTGGACCTGCCGGGCACGATCGGCGCCCGGTCGGTCAGCACGTGGCTGCGGCGGCTGGTCCCGATCACCCCCGGCCACGCGCACCGCACCACCCGCCTCGCCCACGAGCTCGCCACCTACGAGCAGACCCGGATCGCAGCGGCCGAGGGAAGGGTCCTTCCGGACCAAGCCGCGGTGATCGTCGCGGCGGTCGACGAACTCGACCCCGAGCACCGCGACCTCGCCGAGAAGCACCTCATCGCAGAAGCCGCCCATCACGACGCGAAAGCGTTGAAGCTCCTCGGCCGCCGCATCCTGGAAGTCGTCGACCCCGCTCGGGCTGACGAGCACGAAGCCCGGCTGTTGGAGGCCGAGGAAGCACGGGCCCGGAAGCAGACGTCGTTCTCGATGTACGACGACGACCAAGGCCTCACCCACGGACGGTTCACCCTGCCGGCCGCGCAAGGGTCGATGCTCCGCAAAGCCCTCACCGCGCTCGCCGCACCCAAACACGTCCGCGCCACCGACGGCGCCGGGTCCTATGACTACGCCAAGCCCACCCCGCAGAAGCTCGGGCAGGCGTTCGCCGAATACGTGGAACGGTTCCCCACCGAGAAGCTCCCCAAGGCCGGCGGGCTCAACGCCACCGTCATCGTCACCATGCAGTTGGACACCCTCCTCGGCGGACTCGAAGCAGCCCACCTCGACACCGGCATCGACATCTCACCCGGTCAGGCACGGCGGCTGGCCTGCGAGGCCGGGATCATCCCCGCCGTCCTCGGCAGCCGCAGCGAGGTCCTCGACCTCGGCCGCACAAGGCGGTTCCACAGCCCCGCGCAGCGCCACGCGATCGGCCTCGAACAACAGCACTGCCAGACACCAGGCTGCGACACCCCCGCCGCCTACTGCCACGTCCACCACACCCACTCGTGGCAGCAAGGAGGCGACACCAACACCCGAGACGCCCGACTCCACTGCCCCTTCCACCACCACCAACTCCACGCCACCGGACAAGCCCACCCGATGCGGGCCTAGACCGGGTCGCACCTTCGCTCAGAACCGCCCTGCCGCGACCAGCGTCGCGCGGCGCTCGTCGGGGAGCTCCTCCTCGACGACGTAGCGGCGCGGGCCGGAGTCGGGGGCGTGGAGCATCACGCCGGGGGCGGTGACGAAGCCGACGTGGGTGATCCGGGTGCCCGGTCCGTCCTTGGCGAAGAACCACAGGTCGCCGGGGCGCTCCTCGCCCAGCTCGACCTTGGCGCAGGTGGCGGCCTGGTCGAAGGCGTCGCGGGGCACCTCGGTGCCGACGGCGCGGAAGCTGGCGTGCACGAGGCCGGAGCAGTCGATGCCGTCGTGGGTGAGGCCGCCCCACACGTACGGCGTGCCGAGATAGGTGCGGGCGATCTCGACGACGCTGTCCTCGTCGTGGGCGAGGTCGGCGGCCAGCGCCCAGCCGGGATAGCCCATCGGGTCCTTCGACGACCACTGACCGGGCACGGTGACCTTGAGCCAGTCGCCCTCGCGGTCGTGCACCTCGACCCGCTCGCCGGCCAGCACCTGGGTCACCTGCTCGGCATCGGCGGCCGGACCTGCCAGCACTGCGGTGACTCGGATCGCTCTCATGGCTGCACTCCTTCGATACCCAGACCCGGGCGGTCGGGCAGGATCAGGCGGTCGCCGGCGTAGACCGGCCCACCGTCGTAGGGCGACGCCGTGGCCCACCACGCGGCGTCGAGGTCGGGCAGGCTCGTCGTGCCGACGGCCGCGACGAGGGACGCCGCCGCGCCCACGCCGATGTGCGACTCCATCATCGAGCCGACGAAGGTGCCGAAGTCGTGGAGCCGAGCGACGCGCAGCAGCTCCAGGGCGGGCGTGAGACCACCGCACTTGGAGAGCTTGACGTTGACCAGGTCGGCGGCATCGAGCCGGATGATCTCCACCAGGTCCTCGAGCGTGAACAGCGACTCGTCGGCCATCACCGGGGTCTCGACGTGGGCGGTGACATGGGCCAGGCCCAGGACGTCGCGGGCCGGCACCGGCTGCTCCACCACCTCGACGTCGGTGCCCGCGTCTTCGAGAGCGGTGATCACTCGGATCGCCTCGAAGGCGTCCCAGCCCTGGTTGGCGTCGAGCCGGATCGCGACCCCGGCCCCGACAGCCTCGCGGACGGCGCGGACCCGGCCGAGGTCGCCGGCGGCGTCGGTGCCCACCTTGAGCTTGAGGGTGCCGAACCCGTCGGCCACCCGCGCCACCGCGGCTTTCGCGAGCTCGTCGGGCGTGCCGGCGGCGAGCGTGACGTCGGTCGGCACCTCGGTCGCGGGCGGCTCGCTCACGCCCGCGAACGCCGCCAGGTGGGCGGCCAGGGTCACCCCCGCGCGCCGGGCGGCGAGGTCGTGCAGCGCGATGTCGGCGGCCATCTTCGCCGAGCGGTTGCCCACCACGCAGTCCTGGATGACCGAGGCCGTCTCCCGCGGGTCGGCGGACCGGCCGACGATCGCCTCGGCGATCGGCCCGTCCAGACAGGCCTGCGAGCCGGCGAGCGAGTCGCCGGTCACCTGCCACACCTGCGGCGCCTCCCCCCAGCCGACCGCGCCGTCGTCGTCGACGAGCTCGACCAGCACCGTCTCGATGGTCTCGGTCCGGCGCAGCGCGGTGACGAACGGCGTGTGCAGCGGTACCGACAGACGACGGGTGCGGAGCTGTGCGATCCGGCCGCTCACGGGCGGCGCTCCCAGGCCTCGGCCGCCAGTGCGGCGATCCGTCGCTCGGCGTCCTCGTGGCTGTCGAGACCTCGGGTGAGCACGACCAGGCCGAACGGCTCGCCCGCGACCGGGCGGATGATCGCCACGTCGTGGGTGAACTCCTCCATCCAGCCGGTCTTGTTCGCCACCAGCGGCCCCGCGGGCAGCCCGGCCGGGATGCCGGCGCGGTACTGCTGGTCGCGCATCACCTCCTCCACGCCCGGGGGAAGGTGCTGGAGGATGCGAGCCAGGTCGCGGGCGGTGACGTCGTTGGCGAGGCCCGCGTCACGCGCCGCGAGATCGCCGATCCCCCGGCCGATGGCGGTGCGCTCGCTGCAGCCGGCCGCGGCGAGGACCTCCTGCACCGCCGCGATCCCGGTCTCCTCCAGCAGCAGGTTGGTCGCGATGTTGCTGGAGTCGATGATCGCGCGACGCCGGAGCTCGCGCAGCGAGAGGCTCTCGCCGAGCGCGTCCCAGGTCGGCTCGTCCTGGTCGTCCTCGCGCAGGATCGTGAAGCGGCCGCCGACGGCCGACTCGAAGTCGTCGTGGACGGGTACCGACCGGTCCAGGTCGATCCGCTCGGCGGCGATCGCGAGCGGCACCTTCATCAGGCTCGCGGCGTAGAACGGCTCGTCGGCGTCCTGCTCCCACCAGCTCGGCGCTCCCGGCTCGATCCCACCGGCCCACCATGCGACGAGTTCTCCCACGCCCCAAGCCTAAGGACGCCGCGCGCGGTCTAGACGAGGGGGCGTCCAGGACAACCAGTCGCCCCGTTCGTGCGTCTTCCTTGATGTGAGCCCCCACCGCCTACTGGCGTGCGCCGTGCTGGCGGTCTGCGCGGTGCTGGCGACGCTCGGGGCTCCGCCACCACTCCCCACGGCCGCCGGCGAGCCGCCCGACCGCCCGGTACTCGTCCTCGCCGACCAGAGCACGCCGCTGCGCGACGATCCGGCCCCCCAGGCTCCGCCGGCACCCGCGCCTGCACGAGAGCCCCGCACCCTCAGCCTCGTGATGGGCGGCGACCTGCTCTGGCACAACACGGTGTGGCAGAGCGCGGCCGCCGACGCCGAGGCCACGGGCAGCGCCGGACGCTACGACTTCGACCCCATGTTCGCCGAGCTGCGGCCCTTGATCCGCGATGCCGACCTGGCGTTGTGCCACGAGGAGGTGCCGTTCGCGCGGCCGGGTCAGCCGCTCCAGAGCTATCCCGTCTTCGCCGCACCACGCGAGGTCGCCCCGTGGCTGGCCTCGATGGGGTTCGACGGCTGCACGACCGCCTCGAACCACGCCGTCGACCAGGGCTGGGAGGGCCTGCGCTACACCGCCGACCAGCTCGACCGCCACGGCGTGACGCCGATCGGCACGTTCCGCAGCGCGGCCGAGCGACGTCGTCCGGTCATCCTGACCAGCGCCGACGGCGTCAGCGTGGGTGTCGTCGCCGGCACCTACGGCCTCAACGGCTTCCCGTTGCCCGAGGGGCGTCCGTGGTCGGTCTCGATGTGGGACGCCGACAACCTCCTCTCCCAGGCCCGGCGCGCCCGGCGCGCGGGGGCCGACATCGTCGTGGTGCACCTGCACGGCGGCACCGAGTACGACCACCTGCCGACCGCGGAGCAGGAGGCGCTGGTCGAGCGACTCACCCGCTCCCCCGACGTCGACCTCGTGCTGGGCGAGCACGCCCACGTCGTCCAGCCGATCACGAGGGTGAACGGGAAGTGGGTGGTCTACGGCATGGGCAACATGGTCGCCCAGCAGGAGACGTCGCGCAGTGCGACCTACGAGGGGATCGTGGTCCGCTTCGTCTTCGTCGAGCGACCCGACGGGAGCTTCACGGTCCGCCGCGCCGCGTACGTGCCGACGACGTGGAACGCCTACGGCGTCGGTGGACCGATCCGGGTCCGGCGGATCTCCACCGCCCTCGCCGACGCCCGAGCCGACCGCTCTCGGCTGCTCGCCGCGCGCGCATCCATCCGCGCGGCGGTGAACGGCCTCGGACGGCCGCCCGGGCTTCACGAGGGCTGATCCGGGAACACCACGGCCCGGGACCGCCGAAGCAGTCCCGGGCCGCGAGTGGGGCTACGGCGTCAGAGCCTGGGGTAGGCCCAGGCGCTGACGTTCTGGCTGTCCTCGGTGCCGGTGAAGCCCTCGGCCGGGGAGTAGTGGTCCTCGACGAAGCGGACGTTCGGGTCGTCGGCGGTGCCGCCGATGCCGTCGGGTCCGACGCCGTAGAGGTTCTGGAAGTTGGCCCCGCCGGAGTCCATCAGGTTGACGATCTCCGACATGTTGTCGGTGTGGTAGTTGCCGATCAGGTGGCCGATCTCGTGGGCGGTGACATTGCCCAGCGCGCCGGCGACGAACTTCTCGCGGTCACTGGACGCCTTGAGATAGGTGTTGAAGGACGTGCTCGGCCCGCTCGCCGCGCTCACCACGTCGAGGAGCACGATCGCGGAGTCCTCGTGGCCGTAGTTGCCCGGGTCGATGTACTGCGCGATGCCGATGGTGTTGATGCCGGACTCGGCGATCGTCCCGCTCACGTAGATCCGCGACACGTTGGGCTTGCCGATCAGCTCGGGGTGCGCGCGGGTGGTGGTGACGGTGACCTTCGGGTCGTTCAGGCCGCCGTCGCCGGTCTCCTCCAGGTTCGCCCGGACCGCGTTGGTGACCTTGTTGATCATCGCCTGCTCGCGGGCGCGGGTGATGCCCCACTTGCCGAGGAAGGCGGAGAACGGCGAGAGCTGGCTGACGCCGTAGCCGCCCCAGATGCCGGTGTTGACGCGGCCGCCCTCGAAGTCGAGCAGCACGGTGTGGGTCTTGTTGCGGTCCAGCTGGGCGCCGGGACGGTAGCCCTCGAGCTGCACCGAGTAGTTGCCGACCAGGCCGCCGACGTCGAGGACGTACCAGCCGGCCTCCTCGGCGACGTAGGCGAAGGTGGTGTTGCCGCCGCCGGGCAGCGGCGACTCCGGCGCGTAGAGCGAGGAGGCGTCCAGCCCGTTCGACCCGACCGCCTGGTCGCCGTTGGGCCGGTAGACGGTGAGTGCGTCGGCGTTGCCGTTCGCGACGCCGCCGATCACGTCGCCGGGCCGCAGCTTCACCGCGTACATGTCGCGGTCGACCCGACGCTGGGTGACGGCCAGGTTGTACGGGCCGGTGCGGGCGCCGCCGGCGCCCGATCCGCTGTCGTTCGGGTCGGCGGGGAGTGGTCCGCGCGAGGAGTAGCCCGCGACGAGCAGGTAGTAGGTGCCGTCGGCCTCCGCGGTGTACTCCAGGAGGCTGGCCACGCCGTCGCCACCGTCGTCGTCGGCCGCGACGAGCTCTCCGGCGGCGTTGTAGAGGGCGAGGATCGTGTCGGTGCTCTGCCCGGAGGTGTCGGCCACGAGCGAGAGACCGGCGGTGAGGTCGACGGAGTAGAAGTCGAAGTCGTTGGTGTTGTCACCCTCGGGACCGTGGGGCCCGTCGCCGAGCTGACCGGTCGTGGTGATCGCGGACGAGCCGGAGATCCCGGTGTCGCCGGCGAGCGGGATCGAGCCGTTGTCCTCGGGCACCGGCGGGAGTGCGGTGGGCCGCGGCGTCGCCAGGTTCGCCTGGCTGCCCAGGATCCGCACCACGTTGTTCTTGGCGGCGGCGGTGCCGAAGGCCGTGATCCGCTCGGCGTTCGCCAGCGTGTCGTTGGAGCCCGCGGTACCGGCCGGCTCCTGCTCGTCGTGGACGATCGCCGCGGCAGCGGCCGGCGTCACCGCGTTCGCCTGACGGCGTGCGGTCTTGTACTTCGCGGTGTCGACGCGACGGTCGGCCGCGGCCGACATCTTCGCGCGCCACGCGGCGTAGTCGGCCTTGGTGGCGTCCGGGACGTTGGCGAGATAGGGGTTGACGGTGAGGTCGCCGCGCGCCTTCGCGGGCGTCTTCGGTGCGACCTGCAGGCCGGCGTCCAGGGCGCGTTGCTGATCTGCCGAGACGTCCGGCGAGGCCGGTGCGGCCAAGGCGGCGCCTGAGATCACCAACGCGGTGAGGCTGAGTCCGACTGTGCCGACCATTCGAGATCGACGGCGAGCTGATGCCATTGCGTTTCCCTCCGAGATGGGTGGCCAGGGAAACCGCACCGCACGTGGACCGGCAAGGATCGACGTGGGGGACGGGCCCCCGATGGCCCGGATCTCGAACCTAGGCGAGCCGCGCAGGACGCGCTAGAGGCGTGGCCAAAACGGTTTCGACTTTTCTTGCCAACCCCGGCATCGTCGCCATCTCACCCGTCGACGACGACCTCGACACGCTGGAACTCCTTGAGCTCGGTGTAGCCGGTGGTCGCCATCGACCGGCGCAGCGCTCCGATGAGGTTCATCGTGCCGTCGGCCACGCGGGAGGGGCCGAAGAGGATCTCCTCCAAGGTGCCGATCTGGTCGAAGCGGACCCGACGCCCCCGCGGGAGCCGCTCGTGGTGGGCCTCGGCGCCCCAGTGGAAGCCGTGGCCCGGCGCGTCGCTGGCCCGCGCGAACGGCGAGCCGACCATCACCGCGTCGGCGCCACAGGCGATGGCCTTCGCGATGTCGCCGGACCGCCCGATCGACCCGTCCGCGATCACGTGGACGTAGCGACCGCCGGACTCGTCGAGGTAGTCGCGACGTGCGGCGGCGACGTCGGCGACCGCGCTGGCCATCGGGACGGCGACGCCCAGCACGCTGCGGGTGGTGTGGGCCGCTCCCCCGCCGAAGCCCACCAGGACGCCGGCGGCACCGGTCCGCATGAGGTGCAGCGCGGCCTGGTGGGTGGCGCATCCGCCGACGATGACCGGCACGTCGAGCTCGTAGATGAACTCCTTGAGGTTCAAGGGCTCGGCCTGGCTGGAGACGTGCTCGGCGCTCACCGTGGTTCCGCGGATCACGAACATGTCGACGCCGGCGTCGACCACCACCTTGGCGAACTCCTTGGTGCGCTGCGGTGAGAGGGAGCCGGCGACGGTGACGCCGGCCGCGCGCATCTCGCGCAGTCGCTCGGTGACGAGCTCGGGCTTGACCGGCTCGGTGTAGATCTCCTGCATCCGCGCGGTCGCGTCGATCCCCTCGAGGTCGGCGACCTCGGCGAGCAGGTCGCTGGGGTCCTCGTAGCGGGTCCACAGGCCCTCGAGGTTGAGGACGCCGAGACCGCCGAGCTTGCCGAGCGCGATCGCGGTGGCCGGCGACATGACCGAGTCCATCGGCGCGGCGAGCACCGGCAGCGAGAACCGGTAGGCGTCGATCTGCCAGTCGAGATTGACCTCCTGCGGGTCGCGGGTGCGCCGCGAGGGCACGATCGCGATGTCGTCGAAGGCGTAGGCACGGCGGGCCCGCTTGGCCTGGCCGATCTGGATCTCGGTCATGGCCGCAGTTTCCCACGCGGCCGGGGCACTCGGTTCAGCCGGTCTCAGCCGCGGCGACCGCCTCGCGGAGCCCGCGAGCCGCGAGCCGGTCGGCCCGCTCGTTGCCAGGCGTACCGGCGTGACCCTTGACCCAGTGCCAGGCGACGTCGTGCTCGGCACAGGCGGTCACCAGCCGCTGCCACAGGTCGACGTTCTTCACCGGCTGCTTCGACGAGGTCCGCCAGCCGTTGCTCGCCCAGCCGTGCACCCACTTGGTGATGCCGTTTCGGACGTAGACGCTGTCGGTGTAGAGCTGCACCGCCGAGCGCCGGCTGAGCCGTTCGAGCGCCATGATCGGCGCCATCAGCTCCATCCGGTTGTTCGTGGTGGTCTCGGCCTCCCCGCCGCACAGGTCGAGCTCGTGGTCGCCGTAGCGCAGGAACGCACCCCAGCCTCCCGGACCGGGGTTCGGCACGCAGGCGCCGTCTGTGTAGACGACGACCTGGGTCACCGGGTCGGTCACGACCCGGAGTAGTTCGGCGCCTCGACGGTCATCTGGACGCCGTGCGGGTGGCTCTCGGCGAGCGAGGCGGAGGTGATCCGCACGAACCGGCCGCGGTCCTGGAGCTCGGGGATGGTCCGGGCGCCGACGTAGAACATCGACTGGTTGAGGCCGCCGATGAGCTGGTGGGCCACCGCCGACAGCGGGCCACGGAAGGCGACCTGGCCCTCGATGCCCTCGGGCACGATCTGGTCGTCGCTGGTGACCTCGGCCTGGAAGTAGCGGTCCTTGGAGTAGGACTTCCTGCCGCGGCTGGACATCGCGCCGAGCGAGCCCATGCCGCGGTAGGACTTGAACTGCTTGCCGTTGACGAACACCAGGTCGCCCGGCGACTCCTCGCAGCCGGCGAGCAGCGAGCCGACCATGACGCTGTCCGCGCCTGCGACCAGGGCCTTGGCGATCTCGCCGGAGTGCTTCATGCCGCCGTCGGCGATCACCGGGACGCCGGCCGGCTTGGCGGCCAGCGAGGCCTCGTAGATGGCGGTGATCTGCGGGACCCCGACGCCGGTGACGACGCGGGTGGTGCAGATCGAGCCGGGACCGACGCCGACCTTGATCGCGTCGGCGCCGGCGTCGACGAAGGCCTGGGCGCCCTCGCGGGTGGCGACGTTGCCGCCGATCACCTGCACGTGCGAGGTGGCCGGGTCGGTCTTGAGCCGCTTGACCATGTCGAGCAGCATCCGCACGTTGCCGTGGGCGGTGTCGGCGACGAGCACGTCGACGCCCGCCTCGACCAGCGTGGTCGCGCGCAGCCAGGCGTCGCCGAAGTAGCCGATGGCGGCGCCGACCATCAGGCGGCCGTGGTCGTCGTTGGAGGCCAGCGGGAACTGCTCGCCCTTGACGAAGTCCTTGACGGTGATGAGTCCGCCGAGCCGGCCCTGGTCGTCGACAAGCGGCAGCCGCTCGCGCTTGTGCTGGCGCAGCAGGAGGGTGGCGTCCTCGCGGGAGATCCCGACCGGGCCGGTGACCAGCGGCATGGGCGACATCACCTCCTCGACCTTCGTGGTCGACCACTCCGCCACCGGCGTGAAGCGCAGGTCGCGGTTGGTGCAGATGCCGAGCAGGCGGTTGTCGGCGTCGACCACGGGGAGCCCGGAGACGCGGTACTCGCCGCAGAGCCGGTCGAGCTCCTCCAGGGTCGCGTCGGGGCCGATGGTGACCGGGTTGGAGATGATCCCGGTCTGGGTCCGCTTCACCAGGTCGACCTGGTAGGCCTGGTCCTCGATCGACAGGTTGCGGTGCAGGACGCCGAGCCCGCCCTGGCGCGCCATCGCGATGGCCATGCGCGACTCGGTGACGGTGTCCATGGCCGCGCTGAGGATCGGCACCCGGATGCTGATCTCGCGGGTCAGCCGGGTCGTGGTGTCGATCTCGTCTGGCGCGAGGTCGGAGTGCCCCGGCAGGAGCAGCACATCGTCGTAGGTGAGACCGAGGGCGGCGAACTTCTCAGGAACCTCCACGAGCCAAGCCTACGGCGTGGCGACGACCACACCCGGATGGGTCAGTTGTGGCCGACGCGTCCGCCGCTGCCTGCGGCCCAGCAGGTCGCGCCCGCGCAGTCGACGGTGTGGTAGCCGAGGTCGCTGACCCGCGTCCAGGACGCGCCGGCGTCGGTGCTGAGACTCGACCCCACCGACAGTCCGACGTCGCCGGTACTGATCGCGACCTGGCCGTCGGCCGCGCCGGCGAAGCCGCTGAGGAGGGCGACGTCCTCGGACACGTGGGTCGTGCCCGTGGACACCTCCCACCGTCGCCCGTCGCGAGTGAAGGACGCCGCCTCGGCGTGCTGACCGGAGTCGGCCTGGTCGCCCCCGACCACGATGCCCTGCCGCGGCGAGGCGAAGGCGCCGGCGGCGCCGCCGCCGGTGGCGCCGGCCCGGAGCCGGGAGGGCGTCGCCGTCCACGTCGACCCGTAGTCGTCGGAGCGCAGCACGCGCGGTGTCTCCCCGCTGGTGATGACGAAGGCCGAGTCGTCGACGGTCACCAGGCAGCCGCCGCCGACCGCCTCGACCCGGTCGAGCACCGCCGGGACGATGCCGCCGGCAGGTGGGAGGCGCCACGACTCCCCGGCGTCGTCGGTCAGGAGGATCCGGAAGCCACCGTCGCCGGCAGGTCCGCTGGTCAGGGAGGCGACCGCGAGTCCGCGTCGTCCGTCGGGGTAGAGGTCCAGGCACGCGTAGAACGCGTCGTCGTCGTCGTTGCGGAACGTCGTGGCCCACGAGGCGCCGCCGTCGCTGGAGCGCAGGATCCTCGAGTTCTGTCCGTAGCCGACGGCCAGCACGTGGGCCACGCCGTCGTGCACCTCGACCTCGCGGAAGCTCAGACCCGCGGAGTCGGGGGGCGTCACGTCGTCCCACGTCTCGCCGCCGTCGGTGGTCCGCAGCACCTGTGGCCGGTCGCCCTCGACGTCCTCGCCGGCGACCCAGGCCTCGCTGTCGCTGACGGCCGCCAGGCCACGGAAGTCCTGGCTCGCCTCGACCACGGTCTCCTCCCACCCGGCGGCGAACGGGTCGACGGCGCCCGGGCCGTCGTCCGCGGGCGTGCTCGGCTCGTCGTCGGGCTTGTCCTGCCCGTCGCAGGCGGCGAGGGCGAGTGCCACCAGCAAGGCCAGCCAGGAGAGGAGGACGCTACGGACACCGGGTCGCAATGGCGCACCGTCCTCCGCTGCTAGTTGTGTCCGACCCGTCCCCTGCTGCCGGCAGCCCAGCAGACACCGCTGACGCAGTCGATCGCGTGATAGCCCAGGTCGCTGACCCGGCGCCAGGTCGCTCCCCCGTCGAGGGTGAGGCTGGTGCCGGCCGACCCACCGTAGTCGCCGGTCGCGACTGCGACCTTCCAGCCCCGGACGTAGGCGACGTCCTCCCCGATGTGGGTCAGGTCGATGCCGCCGGTCCAGGTCCGGCCGTCTCTGGTGTAGGCGACGACGTCGGTGTGGTCGGTGGCGTCGGCGAAGTCACCGCCGACCGCGATGCCGTGCCGCGAGGAGGCGAACGCGCCTGCGAAGCCGCCGGCGGACTCCCCTGCCGGGATCCCCGATTCGGTGGCCGTCCAGGTACGGCCGCGGTCGTCGGAGCGCAGGATCCGCGACTTCGCGCCGCCGGTGACGAGGAACGCCGAGAGCCCGGCGGTGACCAGGCAGTCGCCGCTGGCGGCGAAGCCGAACTCGTCGGCAGAGTCGGGCATGCCGGCGTTCGGGAGCACCGACCACGACCGGCCGGCGTCGTCGGTGGCGAGGATGCGCAGCTTCCCGTCGACCGGATCGCTCACGGCGAGGCCGTGGCGGCCGCCGGGGTAGAACGCCATGCAGTCGTAGAAGGCGGCCTCGTCGGTGTTGCGGAAGGACTCGGTCCACGAGGCGCCGCCGTCGGTGGAGCGGTAGATCCGCGAGTCCTCCCCGGGACCGATCGCCAGCACGTGCGCCACCCGGCCCTCGACCTCGACGTCGCGGAAGGAGAGCCCGACGGTGTCCGGCGGGCTGACGTCGCGCCAGCGCCGGCCGCCGTCGGTGGTGCGGAAGACCCGCGCGGCGCCGTCGCTGAGGCTCTCGCCGGTGACCCACGCCTCCCGCTTGCTCACCGCGTCGAGCCCGCGGAGGTTCTGGTCGGCGTCGATCACCGACTCACGCCAGCCGTGGGCGAACGGGTCGGCCGAATGACCGTGGCCGCCGCCGGCGTCGGCCGGCACGGCAGCCAGGGGAAGCATGAGGGCGAGGGCTGGCACGAGAAGGGCTCCGAGTCGCATCCGCTCACCTTCCTCGCCGCCCACGGAGATGTCCAGGGACCCGCCGGAGGTTGAGCAAGCGAGCGACAGCCAGCGAGCGCTGATTGATCGAACCCCGGCAACCGTCCCTGCCAACGCTCCCGAGCTGGGTTGCGCGGCAGCGGTTACAGCGAGTCGGTGGGAGCGAGCGACTCCGGGACCGACGCCGCCTCGTGGCGCGCACGCAGGCCCAGCAGCACGTGGAGGGTCCACAGCGAGAGGCCGACCGCGATCAGGACCAAGGCGGCCAGGGCCATGGTGAGCACCGAGTCGGTGACCCGGGGCGCCACCAGGGCCGCGATGAGCGCGTTGAGCACGAGGGTGAAGAAGGTGAACATCGAGACCGCGGAGCCGCGCAGCGCCGGGAACATGTCGAGCAGGATCAGCTGCTGCGAGGGGTAGGCCGCGCCCGAGCCGGCCGCGATGAGGGCCGGGCCGATGACCGCCCAGGGCAGCTCGCCGCTGGTCGCCGGGAGCGCGGCGAGCAGCACGTTCACCCCCGCGCCGAACAGCGCGAAGGTCATGCCCGCCGAGATGAGCACGCCCCGGCGTACCCGTCCGGCCGTGCGGCCGCTGACCCAGGCACCGGTCATCAGGCCGATGATCATCGGCACGAAGAAGACCCAGAAGTCGAGCTCGCCCAGGCCGAGCAGATCGACCACGAAGATCGGCGCGGCGCCGATGTAGAGGAACTGCCCCGCGAAGCCGAAGGCGGCGCCCCAGGCCACCAGGTGGAACCTCGGGCTCCTGCCGATGTCGGCCAGGCTGGCGACCAGTGAGCCCACGGAGAAGGGGATCCGCCGCTCCGGCGGGTGAGTCTCCGGGAGCAGCGTGATCACGACGACGGCGAGCAGCCCACCCACCGCGGCGAGGAACCAGAAGATCAGCGGCCAGGGACCCAGCTGGAGCAGCAGGCCGCCGACGATCGGCGCGACCGCGGGCGCGACGCCGAAGATCAGCATCACCCGCGACATCAGGCGCTGGGCCTGGTCGCCGTCGTACAGGTCGCGGACCACGGTGCGGCTCACGATCACGCCCCCGCCCGCGCTGAGACCCTGGAGGACTCGGAACACCAGCAGCATCGGCAGCGACTGCGACAGGGCGCAGCCGATGGAGGCGAGGGCGAACACACCGACGCCACCGACCATGACCTTGCGGCGGCCGATCGCGTCCGAGAGCGGTCCGTGGAACGGGCTCATCAACCCGAACGCCAACAGGTAGGCGCTGACCACCAGCTGCATCGAGCCCTTGTCGGCGGAGAACTCCTCACCCATGCTCTTGAACGCCGGGAACGGGGTGTCGATGGCGAACGGGCCGAGCATCGACAGCAGCGCGAGCACTACTGGGAGCAGGACGAGTGAGCGCCGCTCTGCCACGCTCACCTTCTGATGCACCGACTCATCCTCTCAGTCGCGCGTTAGCCCGCCTGCCCGGGGCCCAACAGCGCAACGGCCCGCCGCGGAGATCCGCGACGGGCCGTTCGAGGCTGATCAGAGGATCAGCGGGGGTCGATCAGTGGCCGTGGCCGTGACCGTGGCCGGTGTCGGCCTCGTCCTCGTCCTCGGGCTTGTCGACGACGAGCGTCTCGGTCGTGAGCAGCATCGCCGCGATCGAGGTGGCGTTCACCAGCGCGGAGCGGGTGACCTTGACCGGGTCGATGACGCCCTGGGCGATCAGGTCGCCGTACTCGTCGGTGGCCGCGTTGTAGCCGAAGCCAGGACCCTGCTCCTTGACCTTGGTGGTGACGACGTAGCCGTTCTCGCCGCCGTTCTCGGCGATCCAGCGCAGCGGCTCCACCATCGAGCGACGCACGACGCGAACGCCGGTGCCCTCGTCCTCCTTGAGGCCGAGGTCGTCGTCGAGCACCGTGGAGGCGTGGATGAGGGCCGAGCCGCCGCCGGCGACGATGCCCTCCTCGATGGCCGCACGGGTGGCGGACACGGCGTCCTCGATGCGGTGCTTCTTCTCCTTCAGCTCCACCTCGGTGGCCGCGCCGACCTTGATGACGCAGACGCCGCCGGCGAGCTTGGCCAGACGCTCCTGGAGCTTCTCGCGGTCCCAGTCGGAGTCGGTGTTCTCGATCTCGGCCTTGATCTGGTTGACGCGGGCCTCGACCTTGGCGGGGTCGCCGCCGCCGTCGACGATCGTGGTGTCGTCCTTGGTGACCACGACGCGACGAGCGGTGCCGAGCACCTCGAGGCCGACCTGGTCGAGCTTGAGACCGACCTCGGGGGCCACGACGGTGGCGCCGGTGAGGATCGCGATGTCCTCGAGCATGGCCTTGCGGCGGTCACCGAAGGCGGGCGCCTTGACCGCGACGGCGTTGAACGTGCCGCGGATCTTGTTGACCACCAGCGTCGAGAGGGCCTCGCCGTCGACGTCCTCGGCGATGATGAACAGCGGCTTGCCGGACTGGATGACCTTCTCCAGCAGCGGCAGCAGGTCCTGGATCGAGGAGATCTTGCCCTGGTTGAGCAGGATGTAGGGCTCGTCGAGGACGGCCTCCATCCGCTCGGGGTCGGTGACGAAGTACTGGCTGATGTAGCCCTTGTCGAACTGCATCCCCTCGGTGAACTCGAGCTCGGTGCCCATGGTGTTGGACTCCTCGACCGTGATCACGCCGTCCTTGCCGACCTTGTCGAAGGCGTCGGCGAGCAGGTTGCCGATGTGCTCGTCGCGGCTGGAGATGGTGGCGACCGAGGCCATGTCCTCGCGGGTCTCGATCTCGCGGGCCGACTTGAGCAGCTCCTCGGAGACCGCCTGGGCGGCCTGGTCCATGCCACGCTTGAGGCCCATCGGGTTGGCGCCGGCAGCGACCGCGCGCAGGCCCTCGTGGACCATCGCCTGGGCGAGCACCGTGGCGGTGGTGGTGCCGTCGCCGGCGATGTCGTTGGTCTTGGTCGCGACCTCCTTGGTGAGCTGCGCGCCGAGGTTCTCGAACGGGTCGTCGAGCTCGACCTCACGGGCGACGGTGACGCCGTCGTTGGTGATGGTCGGCGCGCCCCACTTCTTGTCGAGGACGACGTAGCGGCCCTTGGGGCCGAGGGTGACCTTGACGGCGTCGGCGAGCGCGTCGACACCGCGCTCGAGCGAACGCCGGGCGTTCTCGTCGAACTCCAGGATCTTGGGCATCTGGGTGGTGCTCCTTGCCGGATTGGTTCGGGTGGTGACTTGGGGTGGTTCGGGGCCGAACACGAAACGGCGCGAGGGTGCTCGCGCCGTTTCGGTCAGGACATGTGGTGCGTCAGGAGACGATCGCGAGCACGTCGCGCGCCGAGAGGATCAGGTACTCCTCGCCGCCGTACTTGACCTCGGTGCCGCCGTACTTGCTGTAGATGACCTTGTCGCCGACCGAGACGTCGAGCGGGATGCGGTCGTCGCCGTCCTCGTTGAAGCGGCCGGGGCCGACCGCCACGACCTCGCCCTCCTGGGGCTTCTCCTTGGCGGTGTCCGGGATGACCAGGCCGGAGGCGGTGGTCTGCTCGGCCTCGAGGGCCTTGACGACGATCCGGTCCTCGAGAGGCTTGATGTTGACCGACACGATGTCGACCTCCACTTTCCTTGGTTGCGCGTGGGATTCGCGTGGGTTGTGGGCTCACGTGGTGGGCTTGCTCCCTGGTACGCCGTCGCGGGGGTCGTACCGCTTCGCAAGCGCTGGCACCCTCAAGGCGAGAGTGCCAGTTCTGAAACTAGCACTCCCACCCAACGAGTGCCAGCCTGGCCCGTCATCGAACCGCGACGTCGCCCCTGCGACACCCCGCCTGCGAGGATTCCGCGGTGGACCTCGACGCCTTCCGATGGCTCCTGACCGACGACGGCCAGGCCCTGCTCGCCACCGCGACCGAGCTCACCTCCGACACCGCCGGCGGTCCGGCCGACGAGCTCGCCGTCCAGACCCGGCTGCGGCGAATCGCCGACCCGGCGCACGTCGCCGCGGCACTCACCCAGGCCCAGCTCCGCCGTCGCGCGGAGGCGAAGTTCGGCGACCGTGCCGCAGCGCTCTACTTCACCCCCGACGGCCTCGAGCAGGCCACCCGCGCCCCGGTGGCCCGGCACCGAGCCGGCCGGCTCACCGCGTTCGGCACCCAGAGCCTGGTCGACCTCGGCTGCGGCATCGGCGGCGACCTCATCGCCGCGGCGGAGGCCGGGATCGTCAGCGTCGGCGTGGATCTCGACCCGGTGCGGGTGGCGGTGGCCGAGGCCAACCTCGCCGCACTGGGCCTGCCTGGGGCGGTCACGGTGGCCGACGCGACCCGACTCGACCTCGCACCGTTCGACGTCGCCTTCGCCGACCCGGCCCGGCGCACCGGGACCGGGCGCACCTGGCGCCCCGAGGCCTGGACGCCGCCGTGGGAGTTCGTCGAGGGCCTGCTCGGTCGCGACGCGTGCGTGAAGGCGGCGCCGGGCATCCCGCACGACCTGGTGCCCGACGGCGTCGAGGCCGAGTGGGTGAGCGACCACGGCGAGGTGAAGGAGGCCGCGCTCTGGTCGGGCCGGCTGGCCACCGCACGCCGCCGCGCCACCGTCGTCGGCGACGGCGGCCTGGCCACCCTCACCGACGACGACGACCCCGGCGCACCGGTGCGCCCGATCGGGGAGTTCCTCTACGAACCCGACGGCGCGGTGATCCGGGCCGGCCTGGTCACCGCCGTCGCCGCCGGGGTGCACGGCGGTCTCGTCGACGAGCACATCGCCTACGTGACCTCCGACGACTCCTTCCGCACGCCGTTCGCCCGCGGCTACCGGATCCTGGAGCCACTCCCCTACCGCGAGAAGCAGTTGCGGGCCGCGCTGCGCGAGCGCGGGGTAGGCCGACTGACCATCAAGAAGCGCGGCGTCGACGTCGTGCCGGAGCAGCTGCGGCGCCGGCTCGACCTCGACGGCGACAGCGAGGCGACCCTCGTCCTCACCCGGGTCGACGGGCACGGCACGGCGCTGCTCGTGGAGCCCTTCTGAATCCGTTTCCCATCGAGCCTCGGAAGTGGTTCTCTAGGTAGCTGTGTTCACTGCACTCGGCCGGGTCGCCTCCCGGCGTCCTTGGTACGTCATCGGGGCGTGGGTGGTGCTCGCCGCCCTCGTGGTCGTCTTCGCCCCCGCCCTGCAGACCACGCAGGACGAGTCGGACTTCCTGCCCGACCATTACGAGTCGATCAAGGCCATCAACATCCAGTCCGAGGAGTTCCCCGGCGCCACGACGCCGGCGGCGATCCTGGTGTTCCAGCGCTCCGACGGCAGCAAGCTCACCGAGGCCGACCAGGCCGAGGTCGCGAAGATCGCCAAGGAGCTCGGCCCGGAGCTGGGCACCAAGACGTTCGTGCCGCAGGTCGTGGTCGCCACGCCCGACGGCGCTCCGCAGGTCTCCGAGGACGGCCTGGTCCAGCTCGGCGTCATCGGGCTCGCCGACGGCGCCACCGGCTACGACACCACGGCGTTCGACGATGCCAAGTCGCTGCGCAGCGACCTGTCCGACCTGGTGAAGGGCACCGACCTCGAGGTCCAGTCGACCGGCGCCGTGCCACAGGGCCTGGACTCGCAGGACCAGAGCGAACGGACCCTCGCGATCGTCGGCATCGCCACGATCGTGCTCATCGTCGTGCTGCTGGCCCTCATCTTCCGCAGCGTCATCATCTGCCTGATGCCGATCGTGGTCGTGGGCGTGGTGTCGGTGATCGCCAACGGCCTGATCGCGTGGGCCAACGACATCTTCGGCCTCAAGGCCGACTCCTCGGTCGAGACGATCCTCGTCGTCGTCCTCTACGGTATCGGCACCGACTACATCCTGTTCTTCCTGTTCCGCTATCGCGAGCGGCTTCGGCTCGGCGAGGACACCAGGACCGCCGTCGTCGGCGCGCTCCAGCGGGCCGGCGAGGCGATCGCCTCGGCCGGTGGCGCGGTGATCGTCGCCTTCCTCGCCCTGCTGCTGAGCTCGCTGGGCATCTTCCGGGCCATCGGCCCGGCGCTGGCGATCGCGGTGGCGGTGACCCTGGTCGCCGCGCTCACCTTGGTCCCGGCCGTCGTCACCGTCCTGGGGCGGGCGCTGTTCTG
The DNA here is from genome assembly GCF_037936805.1 of Nocardioides epinepheli. Taxonomy (NCBI): domain Bacteria; kingdom Bacillati; phylum Actinomycetota; class Actinomycetes; order Propionibacteriales; family Nocardioidaceae; genus Nocardioides; species Nocardioides epinepheli. The sequence goes on from NZ_JBBMMC010000017.1 coordinate 42,817, forward strand.
GCCCTCGAAGAAGTGGCGGCAGGAGCCGAAGGCCGCGCGCTTCGCGCGGGCCGGCGAGGCGGTCGGACGTCGTCCGGGCATCTTCGCCGCGGCCTCCGGGCTGGTCATGGTCGTGCTCGCGCTCTTCTCCCTCCAGTTCAACCCGTCCTTCGACTTCAACGCCAGCCTGCCCGAGAACGTCGAGTCCACCGAGGCGCTCAACACCTTCCAGGACCACTTCGCCGCCGGCGCCAGCGACCCGGTCCCGGTGATCGTGAAGTCCGACGACGGCGACAAGCTCGACCCGACGGCCCTGGAGAGCTACGGCGCCGCGCTGGGCAAGGCCGAGGGCGTCTCGTCGGTCTACCCGGCTCAGCTGTCCAAGGACGGCACCGCCGCCCAGATCAGCCTGGTGCTCGACCACGACACCTCCTCCGACGCCGCCCTCGCCGACGTCAAGGGACCGATCCGCGACACCGCCCACAGCGACGCCCCGCCGGGCACGACCGCGTACGTCGGCGGCACGCCGTCGGTCTTCGCCGACCTGCAGGCGGCGATGGTGCGCGACTACAAGGTGGTCTTCCCGGCGGCGGCGCTGGTGATCATGTTGATCCTCGCGCTGCTGCTGCGCAGCCTCGTCGCGCCCTGGTACCTCATGGCCGCCGTCGGCCTGGGCTTCGCGGCAACGCTGGGGGCCACCGTGATCATCTTCCAGCACCTGGCGGGCGAGAACGGCCTGATCTTCATCCTGCCGATCTACATCTATCTGTTCGTCACCGCCCTCGGCACCGACTACAACATCTTGATGGTCGCCCGCCTGCGCGAGGAGGCCCGCGAGGGCCGCAGCCCGCGCGAGGCGGCGGCGGAGGCCATCAAGCACGCCGGCCCCACCATCGCCGCAGCCGGCATCATCCTGGCCGGCACCTTCGGCTCACTGATGCTCGGCGGGCCGGGACTCTTCCGGTCGATGGGCTTCGCGCTGTCCTTCGGCATCCTGGTCGCGGCGTTCGTGATGGCGATGTTCTTCACCCCGGCCCTCACCGCCATCCTCGGCCACGCCGCCTGGTGGCCCGGCCACGGTGACGAGAAGGCTCCCACCGAGCCCGGCGAGCCCGAGTCGGCCCCCTCCCACCGAGGCTGAGGTTGTCCGACAAAAGGGATAGTCCCGGGAGTTTGGGTTGCCGAACGTGCATGACAGCAACCCGAACTCCCGGGACTATCGCCGCTACGACCCCTCAGGCGCCGTCGAGGAGGGCCTTCTCGGCACCGATGGTGGTGTCGTCGCCGTGACCGGTGTGGACGACGGTGTCCTCGGGTAGCGCGAACAGGCGCGCCCGGATGGAGGCCTCGATGGTCGGGCGGTCGCTGAAGGAGCGGCCGGTGGCGCCGGGACCGCCGTTGAACAGCGTGTCGCCGGTGAACACCGCGCCCAGGTCGGGGGCGTAGAGGCACACCGCGCCGGGCGCGTGGCCGGGCGTGTGGAGCACCTGCAGGGTCGTGCCGCCGACGTCGAGGGTGGTGCCGTCGGCGAGGTCGACGTCCCACAGGTAGTCCTCGCCGTGGGTGAGGTCCCACAGCGGCTTGTCGTCGGGGTGCAGCAGGATCGGCGCCGACACCCGCTCGCGCAGCGCCGGCGCGACCCGGCTGTGGTCGTCGTGGGCGTGGGTGAGCACGATCGCCTTGACCTTGCGGTCCCCCACGACGGCCATGATGTCCTCGACCGAGTGCGGCGCGTCGATCACGACGCACTCGGTGTCGTCGCCGATCACCCAGATGTTGTTGTCGACGTCGAAGGTCTCACCGTCGAGGGTGAAGGTGCCCGACGAGACGGCGTGGTCCACCCTGGTCGATGCAGCCATCAGAGCACCACGACCGAGCGCAGCACGTCGCCGTGGTGCATCTTCTCGAAGGCGGCCTCGATGTCCTCGATGCCGATCTCCTCGGTCACGAACGAGTCGAGGTCGAGTCGGCCCTGGCGGTACAGGTCGACCAGCATCGGGAAGTCGCGGCTGGGCAGGCAGTCGCCGTACCAGGAGGACTTCAGCGCGCCGCCGCGGCCGAACACGTCGATCAGCGGCAGGTCGGGCACCTTCATGTCCGGCGTCGGCACCCCGACCAGGACGACGGTGCCGGCCAGGTCGCGGGCGTAGAACGCCTGCTTCCAGGTCTCGGGACGCCCGACGGCCTCCACCACGACGTCGGCGCCCTCGGCACCGGGGTAGGTCTCGGCGCAGATCCGCTTGATCTCCTCGACCGGGTCGGTCTTCGAGGAGTCGACGGTGTGGGTGGCGCCCATCTTCTCGGCCTGCTCGAGCTTCTTGGGGTCGATGTCGACGGCGATGATCGGCGAGGCGCCGGCCAGCGCCGAGCCCGCGATTGCCGCCACGCCCACGCCGCCGCAGCCGATCACCGCGACCGACCTGCCGCGGGTGACCTCGCCGGTGTTGATCGCGGCACCGATGCCGGCCATCACGCCGCAGCCGAGCAGCCCGACGGCCGCCGGACGGGCGTCGGGGTCGACCTTCGTGCACTGCCCCGCCGCGACGAGGGTCTTCTCCGCGAACGCACCGATCCCCAATGCCGGGGACAGCTCGGTGCCGTCCTCGAGCGTCATCTTCTGGGTGGCGTTGTGGGTGTTGAAGCAGTACTGCAGGTCGCCGCGAGCGCACGCACGACACTCGCCACAGACCGCGCGCCAGTTGAGCACCACGAAGTCGCCGGGTGCGATCGAGGTGACGTCGGGCCCGACCGCCTCCACGATCCCCGCGGCCTCGTGACCGAGCAGGAACGGGAAGTCGTCGTTGATCCCGCCCTCTCGGTAGTGCAGGTCGGTGTGGCACACCCCGCAGGCCTGGATCTGCACCACGGCCTCGCCCGGACCGGGGTCGGGCACGTTGATGGTGACCAGCTCGACGGGCTCTCCCTTGGCCTTCGCGACCACGGCCTTGACCTGCTGCATGTGTGCTCCTCGGTTGTCACTGGGTGTGCACGGCCCATGCAACCCCATCGTGACAACCGGCGCGCCCCCCGGGGCGTGGAATGGACACGAGCGGGTACCGACGATTGCAACCTTCTCTCCCCCGTTCGCGTCTTGGGTGCGTGGAACGAGGGAAGGAGCGGCGATGCTGCTGAACAGCCGCACGAGCGCCGACACTGGTGCCATGGGCAGCGCGGGCCGCAGGGAGCGGCGCGACCGGGAGTTCACCGAGTATCTCCAGGCGCGCCAGCCGAGCCTGCTGCGCACCGCCTACCTGCTCACCGGTGACCGCAACCAGGCCGAGGACATCCTCCAGAGCTCCCTGGCCAAGCTGTACCTGGCCTGGGACAAGGTCTCCGACCGCGCCTCCACCGACGCCTACGTGCGCCGGATCATGGTCAACGAGAACAACTCGCTGTGGCGCCGGGCATGGAAGCGGCGTGAGCACGCCACCGAGGTGATCCCCGACAGCCCGCACCACGACACCTACGACGACGGTCGCGGCGCAGCGCTGTGGGACGTCGTCACCTCGCTGCCGCCGAAGGCTCGCGCCGTGGTGGTGCTGCGCTACTACGAGCAGCTCAGCGAGGCCGAGACCGCCGACGTCCTCGGCATCTCCGTCGGCACCGTGAAGTCGCAGTGCAGCCGCGCGATCGCGGCGCTGCGCGAGCGGGTTCCCGCCGACCTACACCCCGGACGACAGGAGGGGGACCGATGAACACCGAACGACCCGAGAACGACACCTGGGAGCGCGAGATGAGCAGCGAGTTCGAGCGCCGCGTCCGCGACCTCCACGAGGCCCCGCTCACCCTCGACCAGATCCGCGGCCGCGCCGGCTCCATCAAGCGCCGGCGGGCCGGGATGGTCGTCGCGGGCGTGCTCGCCACTGCGGCGCTGATCACTCCCGTCGCCCTGATCGCGGGCGGCTCCGACGACTCGCTTCAGCCTCCGGTGGCCACGCACACCCCGACCGCCAGCGACACCGCGAACGTCCAGCCGCCCGCGAACCAGGGCGATCAGGTGCCGTACCTGAGCGGCAGGAAGCTGCACCGCGCAGATGGCTCGACACTCGTGCTGCCGCAGGCCTACGAGGGCGCCACCGACCTCGGCGACCGGGTCGTCGCCTGGGCCAACAACCCTGACGAGCTCAACGAGATCACCGTCGACGTGCTCTATGTCCAGGACTCGAGGGCCGACTTCAGCGACAGCTACGCGGCAGCGCTGCCGCCGCTCACCTCGCAGGGCGGGTCCTATGTCGTGTTCGTGTCCACCGACGGTGCCCTGCAGACGGTCTGGGGCGACGGCGAGCGGGTGCTCGCCGAGGGCCTCCCCCGCTACGCGACGACCCCCGTCGCCGCGGTCGGCGAGGACTGCGCCACCGAGTGCCGCGTGTACGTGACCCTCGAGAAGGAGCAGCGCTCGGTGGCGATCGACCAGGACGGCACGCAGACCCCAGTGGCTCCGGGGAAGAGCCGGGTGAGCGCGGCGTCCGCCAATGGTGAGGTCGTGGCGGTGATCCGGTTCGTCGACGACTTCACCGCGTGCAGCGAGGTCCTCGACACCCGGACCGGTGCCGTGGTGGTGCCGGAGACGTGCGACTACCGCTTCGACGACATCAGCCCCGACGGCGAGCACCTGCTCGCGGTCGACCCACAGACCGACGGCTTCGGCCCAGCCCAGGTCACCGTGCTCGACCGGGACCTGAACAAGGTGGCCACCGTCGACACCACGAGGAGCCAGGGCATCGGCGGCTATCGCTTCCTCGACGACCAGACCGTCGTGGCGAGCATCTACGACTTCGGCTCCGTCACGTGGAAGCTGGTCACCCTCGACCTTGCCGAGGGCGGCCCGGTGCAGACGGTGCTCGGGCCGTTGCCCGGTTCCGACCTCGATCCGCCCTTCCTCCTGGCCGACTGACGAGCGCTCGCCGACCTGCCGGGCTCAGCGCCAGGTGAAGCTCGCCAGCACGCTGTCGAGGATCGCCTGGCGCTCGGGCTTGGGAAGTCCCTCGGCGAGCACCACCGACAGGCCGACCAGGTCGCCGTCGACGACGGTCGTGTAGCGATCGACCGTGGTGCCGTCGATCGTGCCGGTGACGTGTCGCATCTCGACGCCGTCGACGACGACGGGCGCCACGGCCCGCCCGCGACCATCGAGATAGGTGTCGATCGCCGCCTGTTCGAGCTCGCGGGGAGTCGGGTCCTGGACCAGGGAGGGGAACTGCGACAGGTTCATCCGGCCGGGGCGGAGGTTGCCCTCGCCGCCGCTGGCCAGGGTGCGGGCCTGGTTGGCGTCCAGCTCCCATCCGTCCGGCATCCGTACCGAGGCCGCCTTCATCCGCAGCTCGGGGCCGGTAGCGGGCGCTGGACCGGTCGGAGTCTCGCTGGCAGGCGTCGGAGAGGGCGCCGGGTCGCTCGTCGTCGGATCGCCCGACGCCGGCGACGAGGGCGACGAGGGCGGCGCGGTGGAGGGCCCGCTATCGCGGCCACCCGAGTCGTCCGAGCAGCCGGTCGCGACCAGGGCAACGGTCACGATCGTGGCCGCGGCCGCCGCGTGCCGGACGCGCCGCGGGAGAGGTGGACGGGTCATCTCGATCGAGCCTACGGGAATCTGCCGCCCGGGTGTTTGGTGCTCCTCGGGTCGGGTAGGCGACATTGCGTGATCTGGGCACGAGTAGGACGGGAGACGTACTGATGGGGTTTGGCGACGCAATCGCCGACGCACTGCAGGTCGGCGCGATCTTGGGAGCGCTGAATGTCGAGGAGGAGACGATCCGCGAGATCGTGCGCATCCTCACCCAGAGCGCGGATGACGTCCAGCGTGGTGGGCGGCCGCCCGGCACGCCGGCCACCGCCTTCGGCGGCTCGGAGAGTGGCAAGAACTTCGGCTGGAACGTCGACCAGGCGCATGCGCACGTCGTCGGCGCGATGAGCGACCTCGTCGCCGGGCTCGAGGGCTACGCCACCCGGATCCGGCACTTCCACGAAGACATCCAGTTCACCGACCAGACCGCCCAGGACGACACCCGCCGCACCACCGTCACCATCAGCAATACCGCGGTCCCGACCCTCGATCAGGTCGAGTCGTGCACCACCGGCCCGGGCTTCGGGGATCAGCCCGGATGCACCACCGAGGAGGGGCACCGATGAGCGGGCCGAACGAGCAGGACTTCCGCACCTACCTCATGGGCGCCGACGACCAGCAGATCGAGAGCGGCGCCGCCGAGTGGCTGCGCTGCTCCGAGCTGCTCGACTCGGTCGCGGAGGCCCTGCGGCTCGCGGCGGGTCGCGACGAGGAGATCGGCGGAGAGACCGGCCCCGCCATCGGCCGGTCCTTCCTCAACACCGCGGGCGGACTCGACGAGCGGGTCAAGCTGCTCAAGGACGGGCACCGGGCATTGGTCCACACCGCCATGGTGGTGCGCGACGCGCGGGGAGCCCGCGACCAGATGGACATCAACAGCCCCGAGCTCGACGACCCCGGCCCCGCGCCGCGCACGGTGGGCCCGCCCACCGATGACGACCTGAAGAACCAGAAGAAGCACAGCGACAAGGTCAAGAAGTACAACGACAACCTGCAGGCCCGCGAGGACACCTCGTTCGCGTGGGTGCGGCGGCTCGATCACGTCTTCGACCAGGAACTGCCCGTGATCCAGCGGATGTATGTGGGATCCCGCGGTCCCGAGACCCCGGAGGGACAGAACACCGGCCCGGGCGGACGCACCGGCCCGGGGGGCTCGCGGCCACCGGGTTCGCGGCCCATCGGCGGCCGGCAGCCCGGGATGCCGACTCCGCCGACCCCGGGCGAGCCCGGGTCGCCCGGCTATCCCGGAGGTCCTGGCTCGCCCGGCTATCCCGGAGGTCCCGGCTCGCCCGGCTATCCCGGAGGTCCCGGCTCGCCCGGCTATCCCGGAGGTCCCGGCTCACCCGGCTATCCCGGAGGTCCCGGCTCACCCGGCTATCCCGGAGGTCCCGGTCACCCCGGCTTCCCCGGCCACCCCGCCGGCCCCGGCCTGCCCGGTACGCCAGCCGGCCCCGGCGCGCCCGCCCCAGGTGCGCCCGGACCGATCCCCTCGGGCCCCGGCGGCATCACTCCCGGACCGGTCGGATCCCCCGCTCCCGCGCCCGGACCGGGCATCGCTCCGATCGCTCCCGGCGGCATTCCGCCCGGAGCGCCCGCGTCGCCCGGCGCCGTCCCGCCCGGAGCGCGTCCTCCCGGCGTCGTGCCCGGCTCGCCGACCACTCGTCCGATCGGTGCGACCAGCCGGCCGTCGGCGGCCGGCCCACTCGGTCGTGGTCCGTTGGCCGGAGGCGTTCCCGGCTCGCGAGCAGGGTCCGGCGCCCGCGGCACGGCCGGACGAGGCGTGGCGGGCCGTGGCCCACTGGCTGGTGGCACGGGATCGCGTGGAGGCTCCGGCGCACGTGGCGGACGTGGGGCCGCCGGTGGCCGTGCCGGGGCCGGAGGCGTGGCCGGCGGACGCCGTGGTGGCCGCGACCGCGACGAGCGGCGCGGTGATCGCGACCTGTTCGACGACGGCTCGGACTGGCTCGACGACGACGGCATCGCGCCGGAGGTCCTGGACTGAGAGCCTGGACTGGGCCGGCTCAGTCGAGTGGGAGAAGCATGACCACGGCCGTGGCGCCGTCGCGGTAGTAGCGGCGGCGCCGGTCGATCTCGGTGAAGCCGTGGCGCCGGTAGAACGCGCGTGCGGCGTCGTTGTCCTCGCGAACCTCGAGCAGCAGCCGGTCCGCGCCTCCCGACCTCGCGTGCGTGACCACCGCACCGAGCAGGAGACCGGCCAGCCCGCGGCGCCGCTGTTCGGTACCCACGGCGATCCGCTGGAGCTCGGCCAGGTCGGCGACGACGCTGGCTGCTGCGTAGCCCACGACGCCCTGCGCGGTCTCGGCCACCCAGAAGGACACGGTCGGGGTCTCCCCCGTGACGCCGGAGCGCACCAGGCCGGCGGGCCAGGCGTCGATCGCCAGGCACTCCTCCTCCAGCGACCACACGACGTCGGCGTCCGCCGGTCGTGCGGGACGGACGACGGCGGTCACGACACGGGTTTCGGGGCGCCCGGGATCTCGGCGTCCGGGCGGCGCAGGTACAGGGGCTCGGGGGGCAGCCGTTCGGCGCGCCCGCGCAGCATCCCCAGGCCGAGCCAGGCCGCGGCCGGCCGCACCGGGCCGACCCGGTGCGGGAACGCGTCGGGGTACAGGACGGCGCCCTCCCCGACCACCGGACGCTCGGTGGCGACGGTGCCGGGTCGGGCGACGCTCGGGGCACCGAGCCGGTCGCCCGCCGCGTCGTACTCGGCGAGGTAGACCTCCTTGCGGCGCGCGTCGGTGGCGACGACGAATGGCTCGCCGACGTCGCCTGCCTCGACCGCCTGGAGCGCGAGCGCGTCGAGGCTGCACACTCCGGTGACCGGGACGTCGAGCACCAGGCCCAGGGTGCGCGCGGTGACGAGTCCGACCCGCAGTCCGGTGAACGGCCCCGGACCGACCCCGACCGCGATGCCCGTGATGTCGCCGCGACCCACGCCCGCCAGCGCGAGGGTCTCCTCGATCAGCGGCGCCAGCTGCTCGCCGTGCCGCATGGCCTCGGTGGAGACCGCCTCGGCGCGCACGTCGTCGCCGTCGAGCAGGGCGACGGTGACGGTCGGCGAGGCGGTGTCGAAGGCGAGGAGCACGGCTATGACCGTAGGGCATCGGGGCGAGAGCGGAAACGGACCTCGGCGGCGGTGGCGACCACGGCCGCGCCGTCACCGAGCGACCACGCCGCGACCCGCTTGACGTGCTCGGCGGGCACCGCCGCGCCGAGCGGTCCGGCCGGGATGTCGAAGGTGGTGTGCGCGTCGTGAGGAAGGACGACGCGATGGCCGCGGGCGATCGCACCGCGCGCCATCGCCGCCACACACATCTCCGACTGGAGACCGCCCACCGCGATCACCTCATGGCCGCCGAGCTCCTGGGCCAGGGCGGTCCCGAGGAACGCGTCGTCGTCGGTCTTCTCGACCACGACCTCGCCGGGGTGGACCGCGAGCACCAGATCACGCCCGGCGCCGGTGGTCGGGAAGCGCGAGTCGGCGGTGCCGAGGTCGCGGATGTGGATCACGGTGGCGCCCGCGGCTCGGGCCGAGCCGAGAAGGGTGGTCAACGCGGCCAGCAGGCCTGCGGCGTCGGCGGGAGGTGGGTCGGCGCCGAGGAAGGCGTGCTGGACGTCGACCACCACGAGGGCCGTGCACGCCGCCGGGTCGGTCACGTCGTGGCCCAACGGGGACCGAGCTTGAGGATCTCCACCAGGCGGGGATCGTGGTCGTCGCCGCCGGGGTCGTCGCCGTCGGCGCCACTGGTCATCCTGGTGATCCGGATCTGCAGCCGCGAGTCGGCGAGGTCCTCGGCCAGGCCCTCCCCCCACTCGACCACCGTGACGGCGTCGGCCAAGGAGGTGTCGAGGTCGAGGTCGTCGAGCTCGGCGGCGCCGCCGAGCCGGTAGGCGTCGACGTGCACGAGCTCGGGACCGCCACGATCCGAGCGGTGCTCGCGGGCGATCACGAAGGTGGGCGAGGTGACCGCACCCGCTACGCCCAGCCCGAGTCCGAGACCCTGCGTGAAGGTCGTCTTGCCCGCCCCGAGGTCCCCGGTGAGCACCACCAGGTCGCCGGGCCGCAGGCTCGTCGCCACGCGCGCGCCGAGGGCCCGCATGTCCTCGGGAGTGGCGACCTCGTAGAACGACGGGACGGGTCGCACGAGCTCGACGTAGGGAGAGCGGCGGTCGGTCTGCACGAAGCCGCGCCGGGTCCAGAAGGCCACGGTCGCAGGCAGCTCCTCGCGGGCCACCACCCGCAGCCAGGGCTTCCCGACGGCCGCCTCCGAGGCGGCCTGGATCAGTGCGCCGGCCACGCCGCGTCCGCGCGCCGCGGCGAGGACGCCGAACCGGCGCAGGTAGACCGCGTCGCCCACGGCGTCCAGGATGAGCGCCCCGACCGGCTCGCCGTCCAAGCGCGCGAGCAGGCCGCCACCGAGCGCCAGCCGGGTGGCGATCGAGGCCTCGGTCTCGGTGAGCGCGTCGGCGGGCGGGTCGAGCGGCGGCCGGCTCCCGAACGCCTCGCGCACGATCTCGAGCACCGTCGCGGCCGACTCCGGGCCGATGCGACGCACGTTGAGGTCGTCGGTCACCTTCGCGACGCCCGGGCGGTGGCTGCGGTGATCAGCTGGTCGAGCTCGGCGTTGACCTGGTCGTGGCGCTCCAAGGGCACCATGTGACCGGCTCCCTCGCACTCCAGGAGCTGGGATCCGGGGATCCGCGCGTGCAGCTTGCGGGAGTGCCCGATCGAGGTGAGCTTGTCGGCCGTGCCGCAGATCACCGAGACCGGGATCGAGCCGAGCACCTCCACGAAGTCGAACTTGTCGAGGTCGCCGAAGCTCGGGAAGAAGTCGGCGACCACCTCGAACGGCGTCTGCGACAGCATGTCGTCGACGAAGCGCACGTAGGAGTCCGGGACGTCGCCGCCGAACGCCAGCCGTCGGGTGGCGGCGTTGGCCACCGCCCGGCCGGCCCGGCGCACGGTGTCGACGGTGCTGTGCCGGCGGTGCAAGGTGGCGATCGCCCGGTGCGCCACGGATCCGGTGACCCGAGCCGGCAGCATCGGCAGCAGGATCCGGCTCGGGTCGAGTCCACCGGCCGTGGTGGAGATCAGCGCGACGCCGACCACCTTGGTGCCGATCAGCTCGGGGTACAGCTCGGCGAAGGCGACGATGGTCATCCCGCCCATCGAGTGGCCGACGAGGACCACCGGGCCGTCGGGCGCCGTCTGCTCGATGACCTGGTGCAGATCGCGCGCCAGCTGGTCGATGGTGGCGTGCTCACGATCGGACCTGCCGGAGCGACCGTGCGAGCGCTGGTCGTAGTAGACGCTACGGACCAGCCCGCGGTAGGCGGCGCGCTGGAAGTGCCAGCAGTCGAGGTTGAGGCAGTAGCCGTGCACGAAGATGACGGTGACCGGAGCCGGGGCCTTCTTGCCGCGTGGCGTGCCGGGGGGCTCCTCGCCGGGCTCGACCTCGTCGATCTCGACGTGCAGGGGGACGCCGTCGTCGGCGACCACGGTGACCGGTGCCGAGTGCAGGCTGCCGAAGGGGATCTCGAGGTCGACCGCCCGGCCCACGGTGTGGTGCTGCTTGCGCAGCAGTCCGACGGCGGTCCCGGCCGCCGCGACACCCAGGGCTCCGCCGATCGCTCCCAGCAGCCAGCGCCGCGATCCGCTCATGCCTCACTCCCTCCGATGTAGCGCCGCGTCAGCCGTCCGCCGGCCCGCGTCACGATCTCGTAGTTGATGGTGCCACTGGCCTCCGCCCAGTCCTGGGCGGTCGGCCGCCCCTCCCCCGGCGGGCCGAACAGCACGACGTCGTCGCCGGCGCGCACCTCGGCGTCCTCGCCCAGGTCGACCACGACCTGGTCCATGCACACGATGCCGCGCACCGGTCGGCGTCGACCACCGACCGCCACCTCGAGCCGCCCGCTCCCGGTGCGCGGGACGCCGTCGGCGTAGCCGACCGGCACCACGCCCACCTTGGTGGCCGACGGGGCGGTCCAGGTGTAGCCGTAGGAGACCGAGTCGCCGGCGGCGATCTGCTTGACCATGGCCAGGTCGGCCCGCACCGTCATCGCCGGGCGCAGGTCGGTGCCGTGCTCGATGGACGGGGCCGGGTCGAGGCCATAGCTCGCGATGCCGGTCCGGACGGCGTTGTAGCGCGCCTGCGGACGCAGGATCGTCGCAGCGGAGTTGGCGAGGTGGCGCAGCTCGGGGTCGAGCCCGGCGGCCTCGGCAGCCGCGATCGCGTCGTCGAAGACGGCCTGCTGCGCGTCGTTGGCCGGGTGGTCGGGCTCGTCGGCGCAGGCCAGGTGCGACCAGATCCCGGTGATGGCCCAGTCTCCGGCGACCTCGCCGGCTCGGGCCCGGGCGAACAGCGCCTCCCAGTCGGCGCGCGACGCGCCCCCGCGGCTCATGCCGGTGTCGACCTTCAGCTGTACGCGGGCCGGGACGTCGGTGACCGCGGCGGCGATCTCGTCGAGCTCGGCCACCGAGTAGGCGGTCAGGTCGATGCCCTCGCGGATGACGTCGTCGTAGCGCTCCCCCGGCACCGTGAGCCAGGTGAGGATCGGCCCGGTGTCGCCGGCGGCGCGCAGCGCCCGTGCTTCGTCGAGCGTGGTGGTGGCCAGCCAGTCGGCGCCGGCCGCGCGGGCGGTGCGCGCCACGGGCAGCAGGCCGTGCCCGTAGGCGTCGGCCTTGACGACGGTCATCATCGTCACTCCGGCGAGCTCCTTGAGGACGCCCACGTTGTGGGCGATCGCGTCGAGGTCGACGACGATCTCGGCACGGCTCATGGGGTCGATTCTCGCAGGAGGTCCCGCATCATCCCGGGCAGGCCACGCGCGACGTCGCTGGCGGTGATCGGACCTCCCGCCGAGGCGGCGGTGGCGGTGGCGCCGTGCACCCACGAGCCGACCGATGCCGCGTCGAAGGGTGCCAGTCCGGCGGCGAGCAGGGCGCCGATCAGGCCGCCGAGCACGTCTCCCGCGCCGGCCGTCGCGAGCCACGGTGTGCCGGTGGTCGTGACCCGGGTGCGCCCGCCCGGCTCGACGACGAGCGTGTGGCGTCCCTTGAGCAGCACGACGGCGCCGTACCGCTCGGCGGCACTCCGGGCGTGCTCGAGCGGACGGGCCTCGATCTCGGCGCGCTCGACGTCGAGCATCCGGGCCAGCTCGCCGGCGTGCGGGGTGAGGATCAGGTCGGCGTTGTCGCCATGTGGGGAGACGAAGGCCAGCGCGTCGGCGTCGACGACCGTCGGGACGGCGTCGGCGAGGGCGTCGGCGAGCGTCGCCTCGGCGCCGGAGTCGCTGCCCGATCCCACCACCCACGCCTGGACGCGACCGGGGCCGACCACCTCGGGGTGCGCGGCCTGCACCATGCGGAGCACGAGGTCGTCGCCGACGTAGCGCACCATCCCGGTCATGCCGCAGTCGGCGCCGCCCACCGACAGCAGTCCGGCGCCGGGGTAGGTGGCCGAGCCGGCCCGCACTCCGACGACGCCGCGCAGGTACTTCTGCGCGTCCACCGGCGGCCGCGGCAGGAGTGCGGCGACGTCCGCGGCCTGGAGCGCCTCGACCGGAGCGGGCGGTAGCTCCAGGTCCAGGTCGACGAGGTGGACCGCTCCCGCGTGCTGGGCGGCGGGGTCGACGAGATCGGCGATCTTGTAGGTGCCGAAGGTGACGGTGAGGACCGCCTCGACCGCCGGTCCGTCCAGAGCCCCGGTGTCGACGTCGACGCCGCTCGGCACGTCGACCGCGACCACCGGGACGCCGTCGAGGGCGGCGAGCGCGGCCACGGCGTCGGCACGCAGCCCGGGTCGTCCGCCGATCCCGACGATGCCGTCGACCACCAGGTCCGGCCGGACCGGGGGTGGGCCGTCGAGCACCGTGCCACCGGCGGACCGTAGCGCCTCGAGACCGGCCTGGTGGACGCGATCCGACAGTGCCCAGGCGGCCACCGCGACGCCGCGGCGAGCCAGCCGGGCGCCGGCGTACAGCGCGTCGCCGCCGTTGTCGCCGGGCCCGACCAGGAGCACCACCCGGCGTCCGTAGACGGCGCCGGTGGTGCCGAGCAGGTCGAGCACGGCGTCTGCGAGTCCCGCCGCAGCACGCTGCATCAGGGCTCCGTCGGGGAGGGCGGCCATGGCGGCGGCCTCGGCCGCCCGGACCTGCTCGACGGTGTGTGCGTATCTCATGGGGTACCGCTCTCAGCTCTCGAGGACCACGACGGCCGAGGCGATCCCGGCGTCGTGCGACAGCGACACGTGGACGTGGACGACGCCGAGCGCGGCCGCGCGGTCGAGCACGGTGCCGCGCAGCTCGAGTCTCGGCCTGCCGGACTCCTCGGAGAACACCTCGGCGTCGTGCCAGGCCAGTCCGGCCGGCGCGCCCAGGGCCTTGGCCAGTGCCTCCTTGGCGGCGAAGCGGGCCGCCAGCGAGGCGAGCGGCCGGACCGCCTCCGCGGGAGTGAACAGCCTCTCTCGCAGGCCGGGCGTGCGCTCCATCGAGGCGGCGAACCGGTCGAGGTCGCACACGTCGATGCCGACGCCGATGACGGCCACCTGGCTACTCGACCGTGACGGACTTGGCCAGGTTGCGCGGCTGGTCGACGTCGTGGCCCAGCGCGGTGGCGAGCTCGCAGGCGAACAGCTGGAGCGGGACGACGGCCACCAGCGGCTGGAGCAGCACGGGCACCTTGGGCAGCCGGATCAGCACGTCGGCGTACGGCTCGATCCGAGTGTCGCCCTCCTCGGCGAGGCAGATCGTGCGGGCGCCCCGGGCGCGGACCTCCTGGATGCCGGAGATCATCTTCTCGTGCAGCTGGTCGCGGCCGCGCGGCGGCACCACGCACAGCACCGGCAGGCCCTCCTCCACCAACGCGATCGGGCCGTGCTTGAGCTCGCCGGCGGCGAAGCCCTCGGCGTGGAGGTAGGCGATCTCCTTGAGCTTCAGCGCACCCTCGAGCGCGACCGGGTATCCGGCGTGCCGGCCCAGGAAGAGCACCGAGCGCGAGTCGACGTGGGCGCGGGCCAGCTCGTAGACGTCGTCGGCGCCGGCGAGGACGGTGTCGATGTGCTCGGGGATGGCTTCGAGCTGGACCATCACCTCCTCCACCTCGTCGCCGTAGCGGGTCCCCTTGACCTGCGCGACATACAGCGCGAGCAGGTAGCAGCCCACGAGCTGGGTCAAGAAGCCCTTGGTGGAGGCGACTCCGATCTCGGGGCCCGCGTGGGTGTAGATGACGGCGTCGGACTCGCGCGGGATCGTGGAGCCGTTGGTGTTGCAGATCGCGAGCACCTTGGAGCGCTGGGCGCGGGCGTGCCGGATCGCCTGGAGGGTGTCGGCGGTCTCGCCGGACTGGCTGATCGCCACCACCAGGGTGGAGTAGTCGAGGATCGGGTCGCGGTAGCGGAACTCCGAGCTGAGCTCGACCTCCACCGGGATCCGCGTCCAGTGCTCGATGGCGTACTTGGCCACCATGCCGGCGTAGAACGACGTGCCGGCGGCGATGATGATGATCTTGTCGATGTCGCGGATCTCGTCGTCGGAGAGCCGCATCTCGTCGAGCTGGAGCAGGCCCTCGGGCGTGCGGCGCCCCAGCAGGGAGTCGGCGACCGCGCGCGGCTGCTCGAAGATCTCCTTGCGCATGAACCAGTCGTGGCCGTCCTTCTCGGCCGCCGAGAGGTCCCAGTCGACGTGGTAGGCGCGGGCCTGGCTCGGGTTGCCGTCGAAGTCGGTGATGTCGACGGCGTCGCGGGAGATGGTCACGACCTGGTCCTGGCCGAGCTCGAGGGCCTCGCGGGTGTGCTCGATGAACGCCGCGACGTCGGAGCCGAGGAAGTTCTCACCTTCCCCCACGCCGACGACCAGCGGGGAGTTGCGGCGCGCGGCGACGACCCGGTCGGCGTCGGCGGCGTCGATCGCCACCAGCGTGAACGCGCCCTCCAGCCGGCGGCAGACCCGCTGCATCGCGGTGGTCAGGTCGGCCCCGCCGAGCACCTCGAGCTCGAGGAGGTGCGCGGCGACCTCGGTGTCGGTCTCGGAGAGGAGGGAGTCGCCGTCGTCCTCGAGGTCGGCGCTGAGCTCGGCGAAGTTCTCGATGATCCCGTTGTGCACCAGCGCCACGCGCCCCTGCGGCCCGAGATGGGGATGGGCGTTGACGTCGGTGGGCGCACCGTGGGTGGCCCACCGGGTGTGCCCGATTCCGGTGTGTGAGGGCGGGAGCGGATGGTCGGCGATGAGCTTCTCGAGGTTCGCGAGCTTCCCGGCCTTCTTGGCCGAGGCGATGGCGCCGGTCCGGTGACCGTCGGGTGCCTCGGGCCCGGGGACGACCAGCGCGATGCCGGCCGAGTCGTAGCCGCGATACTCCAGGCGTCGCAGACCCTCGATCACGACTTCCTGGGCTTGCCTGGGTCCGACGTATCCGACGATTCCGCACATAGTGGCCCAGCCTACGAGAGCCGGACCGCCGCGCCTCGCAGGCTCGACTCCTGCAACAATCGCGGTCATGTCTCACGGGGGTGCCTCCCGGCACGACGAGTCGACGAGGGAGACCTCTCCCTACATCGAGCTCGACCGCAGCGCCTGGGCAGAGCTCGCCACCGGCACCGAGAGCCCCCTCTCGCCAGCGGAGATCAAGACCCTCCGCGGTCTCGGTGAGTCGCTCGACATCAAGGAGGTCGAGGAGGTCTACCTACCGCTGTCGCGGCTGCTGAGCCTGTACGTGAGCGCCGCGGGCCAGCTGCACCGCGAGCAGGAGCGCTTCCTGCACCAGACGACGCCGCCGCGGACGCCGTTCGTGATCGGCCTGGCCGGCTCCGTGGCCGTCGGCAAGTCCACCACCGCGCGGGTGCTCCAGCAGATGCTCGCCCACTGGCCCGAGCACCCCAACGTCGCACTGGTGACCACCGACGGCTTCCTCTACCCCAACGCCGAGCTCGAGCGCCGCGGACTCCTCCAGCGCAAGGGCTTCCCGGAGTCCTACGACCGGCGCGCGCTGCTCCGCTTCGCCGTCGACATCAAGTCCGGCAAGGACGAGGTGGAGGCGCCGACGTACTCGCACCTGGTCTACGACGTCGTCCCCGACGAGAAGATCGTCATCAAGCGCCCCGACATCGTCATCATCGAGGGTCTCAACGTCCTCCAGCCCGCGCGGGTGCGCGAGGACGGCCGCAGCGGTCTCACCCTGAGCGACTTCTTCGACTTCTCCGTCTACGTCGACGCCGGGCGCGACAAGATCCGTGACTGGTACATCTCCCGCTTCCTGCGGCTGCGCGAGACCGCGTTCCGAGACCCCCACTCCTACTTCGCCAAGTACGCCGACCTCAGCCACGACGAGGCGGTCGCCGAGGCCGAGCGGATCTGGGAGACGATCAACGGCCCCAACCTGGTGCAGAACATCCTCCCCACCCGCTCCCGCGCGACCCTGGTGATGCGCAAGGACCGCGACCACTCGGTGCGCTACGTCCGCCTCCGCAAGCTCTGACCCGCCCGTCCGGCCACTCGGAGGTTGAGCAAGCCGACGAAACCACCCGAGCCTCCCTCGCCAACCCTGGCAAGAACGGTTGCCGGGGTTTCGTCAGCGCTCGCTGACGCTCGCTTGCTCAACCTCCGGCCGGGTCAGCCTCGGAGGTTGAGCAAGCCGACGAGTGAGGAACGAACTCGTCGGCGCCGACGAAACCTCGCAAGCCTCCCTCGCCAACCCTGGCAGCGCCGGTTGCCGGGGTTTCGTCAGCGCTCGCTGACGCTC
Organism: Nocardioides epinepheli; assembly: GCF_037936805.1. Taxonomy (NCBI): domain Bacteria; kingdom Bacillati; phylum Actinomycetota; class Actinomycetes; order Propionibacteriales; family Nocardioidaceae; genus Nocardioides; species Nocardioides epinepheli. The sequence continues at coordinate 60,111 of NZ_JBBMMC010000017.1, forward strand.
GCTTGCTCAACCCCCGGCCGCGGGAAGGTCGGCAGCGCCGGTTGCCGGGGTCTCCTCAGCCGACGTCGCGACGCAGGGTGGTGAGGCGGCCCAGGGTCGCGAAGACGGCGATGTAGCCCAGGAAGACCAGGGCGCCGCCCCAGCGTGGCAGCAGGTCGCCGGTGCCGAGCTCGGCGAAGAAACTGGCGCCGACGAGGGAGTCGGCCGCGCCGCCGGGGAGATAGGAGGCGAGTCCAGCGAGGGAATCGATCGAGCCGAGCACCACGCGGGCCACCGGCTCGACGAACTGGGTGAAGGCGAGGATCAGGACGATCGCGGCGACCTGCTGGGTCACGAGCAGACCGAACGAGGCACCCAGGACGGCCCACAGCGCCGTCACCACGACGTCGAAGAGCAGCACGAGGAGCACGTCGGGGTCGCTCAGGTAGGCGCCGTCGCCGGAGATCGCGAGCACCGGGGCGCCGGCCGCGACGATCGTGGCGGTGCCGGCGAGACCGAACAAGATGCCCACAGGCACGCTGGCGAGCAGCTTGGCGGCGAGGAAGACGCCGCGGCGGGGCTCGGCGAGCAGGGTCTGGGTGATGGTCTTGTGCCGGAACTCGGTGGTGACCATGAGGCTGCCGATCACCAGCGGGAACACGTAGCCGATCGAGCTGACGAATCCGTAGAGCGCCTTGGCCGCCTCGGCCCCGCCGAGCGCCGGCGACCCGGAGTCGGTCGTCGTGGAGGAGGCGGTGATCGAGAAGCCGAAGGTCACCCCGATGAAGCCGAGGTAGCCGACCATGCCCACCAGCAGGATCCACCAGATCCGGGTGCTGAACAGCTTGCGGAACTCCGAACGCAGCGCGGCCTTCATCGCACGCTCCCGAGGTTGGCCGGCGCCCCGGCGGTGGGCGTCTCGGCGGGGGCGCCGTCGGCCGACCCGGAGGTGAGCCGGAAGAAGACGTCCTCCAGGTCGGTGCCCTGCGGCGTCAGCTGGTGCAGCTCGACCCCGGCGGCGAACGCCGCGGCGCCGACCTCTGCGGTGCCGACGCCGTCGATCATGGTGCCGTGCTCGTGGGGCTGGGCGTTCCAACCGTGCTGCCGGACCAGCTCTGCCAGGGCGTCGGGGCTCGGCGTGACGACGTAGGTGGCAGGACTGGCCAGGTCGGCCATGCCGGCCAGCGAGGAGGCGTGGACCAGCCGGCCCCGTGCGATCACCACGACGTCGTCGACGGTGTTCTGCACCTCGCCGAGCAGGTGGCTGGAGACCAGCACGGTGCGGCCCTCCCCGGCGAAGTGACGCAGCAGCGTGCGCAGCCACCGGATGCCCTCGGGGTCCAGGCCGTTGGTGGGCTCGTCGAGCACCAGGCAGGGAGGGTCGCCGAGCAGTGCGGTCGCCAGGCCCAGCCGCTGCCGCATCCCCATCGAGTAGTTGCCGACGCGCCGGTTGGCCGCATCGGCTATGCCGACCAGCTCGAGCAGCTCGTGGCAGCGGGAGTCGGGGACGCCGGCCTGCGGCGCGTAGACGCGCAGGTGACCCAGCCCGGTGCGGCCGGGGTGGAAGCCGGTCGCCTCGAGCGCGGCGCCGACCACACGCGTGGGCGTCGGGTGATCGACATAGGGCCGATCGCCCACCAGCGCGGTGCCGGAGGAGGCCCGGGCGAGGCCGAGCAGCATCCGCAGCGTGGTGGTCTTGCCGGCGCCGTTGGGGCCGAGAAAGCCGGTCACCGCGCCTGGTCTCACCTCGAAGCTGAGGTCGTCGACAGCTCGCAGCGGTCCGTAGACCTTCGTGAGCCCTTGCACGGTCAGGGACGGCGCGGCGATCACGCGGCCCACCATGCCAGGCCGGGTGAAACGGCCCGCGACCGCCTCGGACCCGGCTGGGATCAGGCTGCCTCGATGATGTCGAGGACGAAGAACAGGTGGGCGTTCGGCGGGATCACCGGTGGCGAGCCCTCCTTGCCGTAGCCCAGCTCCGGCGGGATCGAGAGCAGGACCCGGCTGCCGACCGGGACTCCGACCAAGGCCTGGTCCCAGCCCGGGATGAGTGACCCGACGCCGATCGGCGCCTGGAACGGAGTGCTGCTGTAGCTCTCGTCGAAGGGCTGGTCCGAGCCGTAGACCGAGCCGAAGTAGTTCGCGGTGATGGTCTGGCCCTTCTGAACCTCCGGGCCGTCACCCTCCTTGACCAAGAAGACCTCGAGCTCGTCGCCCGGCTTCGGCGTATCGGCGAAGTCGAGCCCGGTGACGCCGTCCGAGTCGTCGGTGACGATCTTGGGGGCCCACTCGGGGAGAGGCTCCGACTCGCCCGTCCCCTCCGACTGCTGCTCGGTCGGCGAAGGATCCGAGGACCCGGTGTCCTCGCTGCTCTGGCCGGCCAGATCCTTGGCGGTGTCGTCGTCGCCGTCCTCGCTGCTGCAGGCGGCGAAGGTGAGAGCGAGGGACACGACGGCCGCACCGACCCCGGCTCGTCGAAGGGCGGTTCGGACAGGGCGGATCGGTGATGACATGGGTTCATGCTCCCCCACGAGCGGGATCCGCTACGTGGCGGCTCCGCTACGTGGGCGATCCCGTACGTGCGGGCTCGCTCTGGGGCAGCACCTTCTGGACGTCGTGGGCGACCTCGACGACGCGGTAGCCGAGTCGCTCGTTGACGGCGTTCATGTGCGCGTTCACCCCGGCATTGCCGGTGAGGAGCGTGAGGCAGTCGGGCCATTGCTCGCGCAGGAGCCGGTGCAGGCGCACCTTGAGCGCGAGCCCCAGCGCGTGGCCGCGGTGCTCGGGGAGTACGAGGGTGCCGGTGATCCGGGCGCGGTGGGCGGCCGACTCGAAGTGCGCGGCCTCGGTGTAGCCCACCAGGCTGCCGTCGGGTGCGCGTGCCGCGACGAGGATCCGGCGTCGTCCGATCTCGCGGTCGCGTGCCTCCTCGGCTCGGACCCTGGCCGCGTCCCACGGCTCCGGTCGGAGGTCGAGGTCCTCGGTGGGAGCCTCGGCCAGGAACCTGCTGTAGAGCGCGCAGATCGGCTCCACCAGCTCCTCCGGCGTCACCTCGCCCCACCACACCAGCTCGTAGCCGGCCGATCGCTCGGCCGCCTCGGCCTCCAGGGTGGGCCACAAGTCCTCGGTCGCCACCAGGTCGACCGACTTCTTCTCCTCCAGTCCCGCACGCGCGAACCCGTGGTGCTCGACGAACGCGAGCCCCGGGCTGGCGGCCGCGCCGTCAGCACCGGGTGCGGTGGTCACCTCGCCCATCAGCGTGTGGCGCCCGAGTCCGGCCGCCAGCGCCTCCGCCTCGGCCAGCAGCGCGCTGGCGATCCCGCGGCGACGGCGATCGGGGAGGCAGTAGATCTCGAGGTAGGCCAGGTGCGGGTTGCCGATCCCGACCGAGGCGAGCAGCGCCGCACCGGCCGCGGCGCCGTCGACCCGGGCCAGGAGGAAGTGCAGCTCGCGTCCTGGAGCCGGCGTCGTCCAGCCACGCTGGGCGGTCTCCCACGACGGGAAGGTGTCGAGCTCGATGTGGGCGCGCGACCACAGCGCGACCTGCCACCAGTCGTGGAGGAACGCGGTGTTCGCAGCCGGGAAGGCATAGACCTCGATGCCGTCGCTCATGGGCGAGGACGCTATCGGGTCCGCGGATCGGGGCGTCAGGCGAAGCTGAGCCGGTCGCGGACGACGTCGGCGAGCCGGTGCGCGACGGCGTCGGCGGTGTCCTGCGTGGAGGCCTCGACCATGACCCGCACCAGCGGCTCGGTGCCGGAGGGCCGCAGCAGGACGCGCCCCTGGTCGCCGAGGTCGGCCTCCTCGGCCGCGACTGCCTCGAGCAGCGCCTCGTCGGTGGCGCAGCGGCTCTTGTCGACGCCAGGGACGTTCACCAGGATCTGCGGGAACCGAGTGACGACCGAGGCGAGATCGCGCAGGGAGCGACCGGTCGACACCATCCGCTGGAGCACGTGCAGGGCGGTGAGCAGGCCGTCGCCGGTGGTGGCGTGCGCGCGCATGATCACGTGGCCCGACTGCTCCCCGCCGAGGGTGAAGCCGCCGGCGTTCATGTCCTCCAGGACGTAGCGGTCGCCGACGGCGGTCTGGCGGACGACGACACCGGCGTCCTGCATGGCGCGCACGAAGCCCAGGTTGCTCATCACCGTCGCCACGACGGTGTCGTCCGCCAGCGACCCGGCGTCGCGCAGCGCGAGCGCGAGGATCGCCAGGATCTGGTCGCCGTCGACGATCGCGCCGGTGGCATCGACCGCCAGGCACCGGTCGGCGTCGCCGTCGACGGCGAACCCGGCGTGGGCGCCGTGGTCGACCACCGCACGCTGGAGGCGCTCGAGGTGGGTGGAGCCGTAGCCGTCGTTGATGTTGAGCCCGTCGGGCTCGGCGCCGATCACCACGACCTCCAGCCCGGCCTCGGCGAAGGCCCGCGGGCCGACCTCGCTGGCCGCCCCGTGCGCGCAGTCCAAGACGACGCGCAGCGGACCCGACGGCCCCTCGATCGGGCCGTCGAGGGTGCCGACCAGGTGCGCGGCGTACTCCTCGATCGTCGGCGCGTAGGGGCGCACGCGGCCGACGTCGCCGCCGGTCGGCAGGTCCCAGGACGTGCCGAGCAGGGCCTCGATCTCGCGCTCGACGGCGTCGTCGAGCTTCACCCCGCCCCGGGCCAGGAACTTGATGCCGTTGTCGGGCATGGCGTTGTGGGAGGCGCTGATGACGACGCCGACGTCGGCGCCCAGTGCGTCGGTGAAGTAGGCGACGCCGGGCGTCGGGAGCACCCGCAGCCGCAGGACGTCGACACCGGCGGAGGCGAGACCGGCCACCACGGCGTGCTCGAGGAACTGCCCCGAGATCCGGGTGTCGCGGCCGACCACCGCGAGCGGTCGCTGCCCGCTGAAGTCACCGCGGTCGACCAGCACCCGCGCCGCGGCAACGCCGAGATCGAGGGCCAGCTGCGCGGTGAGAGCACCGTTGGCAAGACCGCGGACGCCGTCGGTTCCGAAGATGCGTGACATCAGACTCCGTCTCTGGCTGGGTGTCTAGGGGTGTCGCTGGGCACCCGGGCGCGCGTCGGAGACCGGCCCGGACGCACGTCGGTCGGCGGCCCGGAGCGGGCCGCCGACCGACGTCTGCGTGCGAATGAAGCGCCTCGGGATCAGCGCTTGCTGAACTGGGGCGCCTTGCGGGCCTTCTTCAGACCGGCCTTCTTGCGCTCGATGACGCGGGCGTCACGCGTGAGGAGCCCGGCCTTCTTCAGGGTGGGACGGTTGGCCTCGACGTCGACGTCGTTGAGGCAGCGGGCCACGCCGAGGCGCAGGGCGCCGGCCTGACCGGTGATGCCGCCGCCGTGGATGCGGGCGATCACGTCGAAGCGGCCCTCGAGCTGCAGCGCGGCGAAGGGCTCGTTGACGACCTGCTGGTGCAGCTTGTTGGGGAAGTAGCTGTCGAGGGCACGGCCGTTGACGCGCCACTGGCCGGTGCCGGGCACGATGCGGACGCGGGCGACGGCCTCCTTGCGGCGGCCGGTGGCCGCGGCGGGGGCGATGGTCGCCGGGCGGGCCGGAGTGTCGGCCGACGGCGCGCTCTCGGACGTGTAGGCCACGCCCTCCTCGTTGACCTCGAAGGTCTCTTCCTCGGTGCTGGTGGGGTTCTCGGACACTGTTGTTACCTGCTCGTCTGCTCTGTGGCTCTAGTGGCTGGAAGGTCGATTACTGGGAGATCTGGACGATCTCGTGGGGCACGGCCTTCTGAGCGGCGTGCGGGTGGTCGGGGCCGGCGTAGACCTTCAGCTTGGTGAGCTGCTGACGGCTGAGCTTGTTCTTGGGGAGCATGCCCCACACGGCGTTCTCGATGACCTTGCGTGCGTCCTTGGCGAGGAGGTCGCCGATCGCGGTCTCGGTCAGTCCGCCCGGGAAGCCCGAGTGGCGGTAGACCTTCTTGGTGTTCGCCTTGTTCGCGGCCAGCGCGACCTTGTCGGCGTTGACGACGATGACGAAGTCACCGCCGTCGACGTTCGGGGCGAAGGTCGGCTTGTGCTTGCCGCGCAGGAGCGTGGCGCACTCGACGGCGAGCCGGCCGAGGACGACGTCCTGGGCGTCGATGACGTGCCAGGAGCGCTCGATGTCACCGGGCTTGGGGGCATAGGTACGCATGTTGGTGCTCATTCTCGTTCGTGGGATCCGTCCGGGGGTGCCCGGGCGGGCTTGCCCGATCGCTCGGGCGTGAGACTTCTGACGAACTCGGTCCGGCTCCTCTTCGTCCGGATCTGCATCCCGGCCGTGGTACGGCGGCCGGGACGCGGCAGGAGACTCGACCGATCAAGATACGTGGCGCACCGAGATCTGGGCAATTCGACGCCGCACACGCGCGCGCCCGTGCTGTCCGCTTCGTGGTGCCGGGTTTCTGGTCCGGCGCGCCGACGACTAGGTTGACAGGGTGACCGACTCTCTTACCGTCCGCGACAACCGCACCGGCACGGAGTACGACGTCCCGATCGTCGACGGCACCATCAAGGCTGCCGACCTCGGGAAGATCCGCACCGACGACGAGACCCCGGGGCTCGCCGTCTACGACCCGGGCTTCGTCAACACCGCCTCCTGCCGCTCCGCCGTCACCTACATCGACGGCGACAAGGGCATCTTGGAATACCGGGGCTATCCGATCGAGCAGCTGGCCGAGGGGTCCAACTTCCTCGAGGTGGCCTACCTGCTGGTCAACGGCACTCTTCCGACCAAGGAGGAGTACGAGGCCTGGGTGCACGAGATCACCTACCACACGTTCGTCCACGAGAACGTCAAGACGTTCATGGAGGGCTTCCGCTACGACGCGCACCCGATGGGGATGCTGATGGCGTCGGTGGGGGCCCTCTCGACGTTCTACCCCGAGGCCGCCGACATCAAGGACCCCGAGAACCGGCACATGCAGATCATCCGGTTGATCGCCAAGATGCCGACCCTCGGCGCCTGGGCCTTCCGGCACGCGCAGGGCAAGCCGTTCGTCTACCCCGACAACGACCTGAGCTACACCGCCAACTTCCTCTCGATGCTGTTCAAGATGAGCGAGCAGCGCTACGAGCCCGACGAGCGACTCGTCAAGGCCCTCGACGTGCTGTTCATCCTGCACGCCGACCACGAGCAGAACTGCTCGACCAACGCCGTGCGCTCGGTGGGCTCTTCGCAGGTCGACCCGTACTCCGCCGTCGCGGCCGGCATCGGCGCGCTCTACGGCCCGCTGCACGGTGGCGCCAACGAGGCGGTCCTGCGTTCGCTGCGCCGGATCGGGTCGAAGGACAACATCCCCGACTTCATCAAGGGCGTGAAGGACGGCAACGAGCGGCTGATGGGCTTCGGCCACCGGGTCTACAAGAACTACGACCCGCGCGCCCGGATCATCAAGAAGGCCGCCGAGGACGTCTTCGAGGTCACCGGCACCGAGAACCCGCTCCTCGAGATCGCCCTGGAGCTGGAGAAGATCGCGCTCGAGGACGAGTACTTCGTCAAGCGCAAGCTCTACCCGAACGTCGACTTCTACTCCGGCCTGATCTATGAGGCCTTCCAGTTCCCGCCGGAGATGTTCACCGTGCTGTTCGCCATCGGCCGCACCCCCGGCTGGCTGGCCCAGTGGCTCGAGCTGGTCCAGGACCCCGAGCAGAAGATCGCGCGTCCCAAGCAGATCTACACCGGCGACCGCACCCTCGACTTCACCCCCGCCGACAAGCGCTGGGCCTGACGCACCCGAGGTCGCCCCACGTCGACCCGTCAGCCATGGCTGACGGGTCGATGTGCATTTTTCGCTGACCCGTCCGCTATAGCTGACGGGTCAGCGCCATCGAGGGTGACCCGTCCGCTATGGCTGACGGGTCAGCGTCACTGGGGGTCCGGCAGGTCGGGGAGGTCGGTCTCCTCGAGCCAGGCGGTGAACAGCTCGTCGAGGTCGGCGCCGGTCTGGGTGGCGGCGAGTGCGGTGAAGTCGGCGGTGACGACGTTGCCGCCGGCGTACTCGGCGACCCAGGTGCGCAGGAGGTCGAAGAAGGCGTCGTCACCGACGGTGCGACGCAGGGCGTGGAGGGTGAGGGCGCCGCGCTTGTAGACGCGGTCGTCGAACATCAGCTCCGGGCCGGGGTCGGCCAGCAGCAGGTCCTGGTCGAGGTCGGAGAGGCGCTCGTGGTGGTGCTCGGCCCACCAGTCCGCGCTCTCGCCGCCGGAGGCCTCCGACCACAGCCACTCGGCGTAGCAGGCGAAGCCCTCGTGCAGCCAGATGTCGCGCCAGCGCGCCAGCGTGACGGCGTTGCCGAACCACTGGTGGGCCAGCTCGTGGGCGACCAGGCGCACGCAGTCCCAGTCGTCATCCATGAAGTTGCGACCGAAGGTCGACAGGCTCTGCGACTCCAGTGGGATCTCGAGGTCGTCGTCGGTGATGACCACCGCATACGCCGGGAACGGGTAGGGACCGAACAGCTCGGTGAAGGTCTCGACCATCTCCGCGCTGCGGCCGAACGCCTCCTCGAAGCCCTCCCCTGGATCGGCGGGGACGGCGGCGCGCACCGGCGGCTCGGAGCCGAGCTCACGGACGTCGTACCGCCCGATCTGCACGGTGGCCAGGTAGGTGGCCATCGGCTCGTCCTGCTCGTAGACCCACGTGGTGGCGCCGGCGCCGCGGCTCTTGGTCGTGAGCGTCCCATTGGCGACGACGGTGTAGTCGTTGGGCGCGGCGATCCGGATCCGGTAGGGCGCCTTGTTGTCGGGTCGGTCGTTGCACGGGAACCACGTGGGGGCGCCGTGCGGCTGGGCGGCGACGATGACGCCGTCCTCGAGCTCCTCCCAGCCGGCGTCGCCGTGGTGGCGCACGACCAGCGGCCGCGGCCGGCCGGCGTAGGCGATCTTGAGGGTGAACGTCTCCCCGGCCGGGATCGGGTCGCGCGGGGTGACCACGAGCCGGTGGCCGCGATGGGCGAAGCGCGGAGAGGCACCGTCGAGGGTCACCTTGGTGGCCCTCAGGTGCGCCAGGTCGAGGACGACGCGCGAGAGCTCCTCGAGGGCTCGTGCCTCGATCACCGCCGATCCGCGCAGCTGGTTGCCGGCCAGGTCGTAGGACAGGTCGAGGTCGTAGGACTCGGCCTCCCAGGACGGGTCGCCGTGGCCGGGCAGATAGGGGTCGGCGCTGGGCAGCTGACTCATCAGGCGTCGGCCCCGCGGTCCCACGGTCCGATCGGGTTGCCGATCCACGCGGTCCGGTCGGGCACCGACTCGCCTCTCATCACCAACGACACGGGGCCGACCGTAGCGTGCCGGCCGAGCGTCGCCGCGGGGAGGATGACGCTGTTGGGGCCCAGGGTCGCGCCGCGACGCAGGGTGACGACGTCCATCGCGAATCGCCGGTCGTGGAACAGGTGGGTCTGCACGACGCTGCCCTGGTTGACGGTGGCGCCGTCGCCGAGCTCGACCAGGTCGGTCTCGGGGAGCCAGTAGGTCTCACACCACACGCCGCGCCCGATGCGTGCGCCGAGCATGCGGAACCAGGCGTTGAGCACGGGCGTGCCGCTCACCGCGCGGGCGAACCACGGCGCCGCGACCACTTCCACGAAGGTGTCGGAGAGCTCGTTGAACCACACGAAGCCGCTCCACAGCGGATGGCTGCCGGGCTTGAGCCTCCCGATCAGCAGCCACTTGGCGAGCACGGTGACCAGAGCGGCGGCGAGCCCGGCAGCGATCAACAGCGGTCCGGTCAGCAGCAACGCGACGACGACGGCGAGACCGGTCCCGTCGCCGAGCAGCGCGACCACCCCCGCTGCGACGAGGCCGGCGAGCCCGAAGGCGACCATGGCCGGCACGAGGCGACAGACCTCGACCAGCGCGCGGTAGACCCGCAGCCTGGTGGGCGGGTCGAAGGTGCGGTGGTCGACGGCAGCGGCGTCGGCGCTGCGGCGCAGCGGGGCCGGCGGGCTGCCGAGCCACGACTCCCCCTTGCTCGCGCGGCGTCGCTGTGGTGCCGCGGACAGCACGGCCACCAGCGAGGCCTTGGGCACTCGGCGTCCCGGAGCCGCCATGCCGGAGTTGCCCACGAAGGCGCGCTTGCCGATCTTGACCCGCTCGGCGCGCAGCCATCCGCCGCCGAGCTCGTAGCCGCCGATGAGGGTGTCGTCGGCCAGGAACGACTCGTCGTTCACCTGGGTCAGTGAGGGGATCATCAGCACGGTGGAGGCCTCGACGTCGCTGCCGATGCGAGCACCGAGCGCGCGCAGCCAGTGCGGAGTGAGGGTCGAGGAGTAGAGCGGGAACAGCCAGGTGCGGGCCTCGTCCAGCACACGCATCGTGGTCCACACGGCGAGAGCCGGACGGCTGCGGACCGGGTGGACGCCGGCCGCCACAGCCAGGCCGGCCAGCCGGACCACGAGCAGGACCAGCAGGGTCAGCGTCAGCAGGCCGATCACCGTCGAGACCGGCAGCCAGGCCGCGAGGGCGAGCAGACCGGCGGCGTCGGCGGGGCGTTCGGCGAGCAGCAGCGGCGGGAGCAGCGCGGCCGCGATCGCGACGACGGGGAGGGCGGCGAGGACGAGTGCCACGATCGAGTAGGCGGCCACCCACCAGCGGCTGGCGTCGGGTCGCGCCGACCAGGGGCCGCGGGCGTCGTCGGTGATCGGCTCTGCGGGCGAGCCGGCCCACAGCTCGCCGTCGGGCACCGCGCCGAAGACCGAAGAGCCGGGCGCGATCTCGGCGTCCGCGCCGACGTCGGCGCCGGGACACAGCATCGAGCGGGCACCGATCCGTGCTCGCGCGCCGACCCGGATCGGGCCCAGGTGGAGCACGTCGCCGTCGACCCAGTAGCCGCTCAGGTCGACCTCGGGCTCGATCGAGCAGCCCTTGCCGAGGGTGAGCAGTCCGGTGACCGGCGGGATCGAGTGCAGGTCGACGTGGCGGCCGACCTTCGCGCCGAGCAGGCGGGCGTACCAGGTCATGAACGGCGCCCCGGCCATGCCGACCGCCCCCAGCTCGTCGGCGACGTGACCGGCCAGCCACAGCCGCAGGTGGGTCTTCCCTCCGCGCGGATGCTCGCCGGGGCGCACGGGATGCAGCAGGATCCGTGCCGCGGCGGTGGCCAGCAGCATCCGCCCCGGTGGCGCGACGAACCCGATGCCGAGGACGACGAGCAGCCAGACCGGCAGCGCGGGCAGCCAGCCCAGCCCGTCGAGACCGCCGAGCAGCAGGCAGGCCAGGCCGACCCAGAACACCCAGCGCGGTGCGGCGAGACAGCGCACCAGCACCGTCGCGAGCACCTGACCGGCCTGCGTCTTCAACGGCGTGGGCGGCACGCTGCGGTCGGAGGCGGGTCCGGCGACGGTCATCGTGTCGAGGTGTCCGGCGATCGCGGCGAGCGCCGGGTGCTCGTACAGATCGCCGACCACGACCTCGGGGAAGCGCTCCCGCAGCCGGCCGACCAGCTGCGCGGCCGACAGGCTGCCGCCGCCCAGATCGAAGAAGTCGTCGGTGGGCTTGTCCGGACCGGCGCCGAGGATGTCGAGCCACAGCCCGGCGATCCACGCCTCGGTCTCGGAGAGCCCAGTGGGCGCCGACCCCTCGGTGCGTGGCAGCGGCCAGGGCAGCGCGTCGCGGTCGACCTTGCCCGAGGTGCGGGTCGGGAGGGTGCCGACCAGCGCGAGCCTCGGCACCAGCGCGGCCGGCATCGACGTCCGGAGCCGGGCGAGGGCCTCGCCCTGGTCGAAGCTGTCGTCGGTGGCGAGGTAGCCGACCAGCAGGCTGTTGCCCGCACCGGTCTTGCGGACCGCCGCGGCGGCGCCGTGGACGCCGGGCAGCGCCAGCAGCGCGCTGTCGATCTCGCCGAGCTCGATCCGCCTTCCGCCGAGCTTCACCTGGTCGTCGGCGCGGCCGCCGAACAGCAGCCCAGCGGGGTCGTTGACCACCAGGTCGCCGCTTCGGTAGGCGCGCTCCCAGCCGAGCGTGGGCATCGGGGCGTACTTCTCGGCGTCCTTGGCGGGATCGAGATAGCGGGCCAGGCCCACCCCGCCGATGATCAGCTCGCCGGTCTCCCCCGCCGCGACCGGCCGCCCGTCGGCGTCGACGACGGCGAGGTCCCAGCCGTCCAGCGGCAGCCCGATGCGCACCGGACCCTCGCCGCTCAGCTCGGCGCCGCAGGCGACGACGGTCGCCTCGGTCGGCCCGTAGGTGTTCCAGACCTCGCGCCCGGGAGCGACCAACCGCGCGGCCAGCTCTGGCGGGCACGCCTCGCCGCCCATGATCAGCAGCCGCACCCGCGCGAGCGCCGCGGCCGGCCACAGCGCCACGAGCGTGGGCACCGTCGAGACGACGGTGATCTGGTTGGCGACCAGCCACGGGCCGACGTCGATGCCGCTGCGCACCAGCGCGCGGGGCGCGGGCACCAGGCAGGCGCCGTAGCGCCAGGCGAGCCACATCTCCTCGCAGCTGGCGTCGAAGGCCACTGAGAGGCCGGCCATCACCCGGTCGCCGACACCGAGCGGCCGGTCCTGGCAGAACATCCGCGACTCGGCGTCGACGAACGCCGCCGCGGAGCGGTGGGTGACCGCGACGCCCTTCGGCTTGCCGGTCGAGCCGGAGGTGAAGATCACCCACGCGTCGTCGTCGAGGCCGGGATCGGCCGGCTCGACGGCGTCCGCGGGCCGGCGCCGGGTGATCGCGAGGTCGTTGCCGACCACCGCGGCGACGTCGGCCTCGCCGAACACCAGCCGCGCCCGCTCGTCGGGGTCGTCGGCGTCGACCGGTACGTAGGCGGCACCGGCCAGCAGGACGCCGATGATCGCGACGTACAGGTCGGTGGTTCCCGAGCTGACCCGCACGCCTACCTTGTCGCCGGGGCCGATCCCGAGCGTGGCGAGCTCGGCGGCAAGGCCGTCGGCCGCCTCCTCGAGCTCGCCATAGGTGAGGACGCCGGTGCCGGCGTCGACCGCCGGCTCCTCGGCGGCCTGGGCCGCGGTCTCCCGGAAGATCTCGACCAGCGTGCGCGGCGGCGGCGCGAACGCTGCTCGCCGCAGTGGATCGACTACGGCGGCACTCACGCGGTGGATTCTCCATCACCCGAATGAACGAGAGGTGACGTCGACCGTCAGTGCGCGGGCGTGCCGCCGGCTCCGATCACCCGAACCGGCTCCTCGGTGGCCGCGCGGGCGTCGCGTAGGGCACCGGCGACCGCGCCGAAGTCGCCGCTGGGCACCTCGAACAGCCCGCGCTTGAACGGCAGCCCCCAGTGCTCCTCGTCGTCGACGAATCCGAGCATCGGCAGCAGCGGCCGCACCGGCACCGGCTCGACCGGCTCGAAGCGCACCCGTCGGCGCCAAGGACGGAAGTCGGGCCGCAGCTCGACGCGGTAGGGCTCGTCGTCGTCGATGACGCCGAGCGCGGTGAACTGCTGCAGCGGCCGCTTCTCCCCCATCGCTCGGCGCGGCGAGTAGAACGCGATCCCGTCGCCGCGGGCGAGCCGCCGCAACCGGGTGTCCTTGCCGTGGTCGGCCTGGGTGAAGCCGCCCTCGACCCCCAGCAGCACGTGGTCGAGGCTCACGGTGTTGATCCAGTAGCGCGCCATGACCCCACGGTCGCACCGGCCACCGACACTCTCGGGTGGCGACGGGTGGAGACCCGGGTGGGATAGTCCCTGGCGTTCGGGTTGCCTCGACGGCGTGTCGACAACCCGAACGCCAGGGACTATCCCGAAGATCCGCAGTAAGTGCGGCGAGGAGGACGGTGGATGAGGGTAGGGATCGTGGGGCTCGGGACGAGCGGGACGACGCTGGCGTGCCTGTTGCACGACGCCGGGCACGAGGTCACGGTCCTCGAGCAGGCAGCGGACCCGCGGCCGGTCGGGGCCGGCATCTGGCTGCAGGCCCTCGGCCAGCGGGTGCTCGACAGGCTCGGCCTGCTCGAGCCGCTGCGGGCGGTCTCGCGCGACGTCGACCGCGTGGCGATCCACACGGCCTCCGGCCGCCGTCTGGTCGACCTCGGCTTCGACGCCCTCCCGGGCGCGACGCCCGCGCTGGGCGTCCACCGCGGCGCGCTGTTCACGATCCTGCACACCGCCGTCCGCGAACGCGGGATCGCGGTGCGCACCGGGGTGGTCGTCACTGGCGCGCGCCCCACGCCGTCGGGCATCGCGGTCGAGACCGCCGCCGGCGACCTCGGCACCTTCGACCTGCTCGTCGGCGCCGACGGGAGCCGCTCCCCGGTCCGCCGCAGCATGAACGTGACCACCCGCGACCACAGCTACGAGTACGGCGCCCTGTGGACGATCGTCGAGGACGCCGGCGCGGACCGACACCGGGTCGACGGCACCCTCTACCAGTGCCTGTCCGGCACGTCGGACTACCTCGGCGTGCTGCCGACCGGACGCACCGGTGCCTCGATGTTCTGGTCGGTGAAGGCCTCGGGCATGGCGCGGGTCCTCGAGGCCGGGCTCGACGCCTGGCGCGAGACGGCCGCCCCCCTCGCCGGGCCCTACGCTCCCCTCCTCGACCGCGTCGAGGAGCTGCTCCCCGCCGGCTACCGCGACGTCGTCGTGCGCACGCCGGTACGGGTCGAGGGGCGGTACGGCGCGGCACTGGTCGGCGACAGCGCGCACGCGATGAGCCCCCAGCTCGGCACGGGGACGTCGTTGGCTCTCGCCGACGTGTGGTCGCTGGCCCACGCGCTCGCCACGCACTCGCGGCTGGCCGAGGCGCTGCCCGCCTACGCCAGGGAACGGGCGGCGCACCTGCGGTGGTACCAGTGGACGACGCGGCTGATGATGCCGGTCTTCCAAAGCGACCTGGCGCCGTTGGCGTGGCCGCGCGACGCCCTCGCACCCTGGGTCGCTCGGGCGATTCCGCGCACTCTCATCGGCACGCTCTGCGGGGACCGCACCTCGCCGTGGACCTCCTGGCCGCTGCCCGGCCTGGACCCGGTCTGACCGGGCACCCTGGATCCACGCTCAGCCGTCGACGACGGTCTCGTGCGGTCGGCCCGGGTCGGCGTCGGCGGGCTCGGGCTCCTGGGCGCGCAGGGCCTCCAGCTGAGCGCACACCGCGATCCCGAAGAACAGCGAGATCGACGACATCAGGCTCCACAGCAGCAGCGCGACGATGCCGGCCAGGGGTCCGTAGGTGCTGTCGAAGGAGCCGCTGAGCTTGACGTAGAGCGCCAGGCCGGCGGCCGCGGCCATGCTGAGGGCGACGGCCACCCCGGATCCGAGCGCGAGCCACGACAACGCCGGTTGCCGGCGTCGCGGCGCGTGGTTGAGCAGGATCGCGATCGTGAGCACCAGCAGCGCCATGCCCGCCGGCCAGCGCAGCACCTGCCAGACCCGGTGCGTGGTCTCCGACCAGCCGTACTCGACGACCATCGCGTCCCCGAACGCCCCGCCGGCCACCAGCAGGAAGAACCCGAGACCGACCGGCAGCGCCAGCACCGCCGTCAGGACGGCCGCGCGACCGTACTTCGCCAGCGCGGGCCGGTCGCGACGGATGCCGTAGATGCGGTTGCTGCCGCGCTCGACCTGCGCCATCGCCGTCGTCATCGACACCAGGGCGAGCAGCAGACCGAGGACGAGGGCCACCTCGCCGGCACGCTCCGAGCTACCGGAGAACGCACCCGCGAGCGCGTCCTTGCCGTCACCGCCCGGCGAGACCGCCTCCACGGTCCGGGCGATCACGCGCGACCAGCGATCGTCGTCCACATCGGCGGCGAGACCGGTCACGGCCAGCAGGAACGGCACCACGCCGAGGCAGGTCTGCAGGGCGAGGGCGCGGCTGTTGGTGAACCCGTCGCCATACCGGAACCGCACGAACGCGCCACGCAGCACGGCGACGATGCCGTGGTGTCGCGCGAGGTGCCAGGCGTCCTCGGCGTCGAGCTCCTCGCCGTCCATCTCGGTCGTGACGGGCACGAGTCGGGCGGTGGTCATGGCGCAAGCATGGCGTCTCGGGCACGCGTCCCGAGCGGGCCCCCGGTCAGACCTGGCGCTCCCTCCCGGCCCAGTGCGGAGCCCGCAGGTCGCGCTTGAGGATCTTGCCCGTCGGATTGCGCGGCAACGGCCCGGTGATGTCGACCGATCGGGGGCACTTGAACTTCGCCAGGTGCTCGCGGCAGTAGGCGATCAGCTCCTCCTCGGTGGCCTCGGCGCCGTCGTTGAGTGACACCACCGCCTTGACGGCCTCGCCCCACGTGTCGTCGGGGACGCCGATCACGGCGACCTCCATCACCGCCGGGTGCTCGGCGAGCACCCGCTCGACCTCGGGCGAGTAGATGTTCTCGCCGCCGCTGATGATCATGTCCTTGAGCCGGTCCTGCACGAACACGTAGCCGTCGGCATCGACCTTGCCGAGGTCGCCGGTGCGGAACCAGCCGTCGTCGGTGATGACCTGGGCGGTGTCCTCGGGCTTGCCGAGGTAGCCGTGGAACACCTGCGGGGTCCGCAGCCAGATCTCGCCGTGCTCGCCGACCGGCACGTCCTCGAGGGTCGCGGGGTCGACGATGCGCACCTCGACCTCCGGGATCGGCTTCCCCGCCGAGACCAGTCGCTCCGGATGCCCCGACTCGATCGCGGTGCGGTGGTCCTCGGCCGACAGCTGCGTGGCCACGCCGCCCACCTCGGTGAGGCCGTAGACCTGGAGGAAGTCCGTGTCGGGCCAGGCCGCCATCGCGGCACGCAGCAGCGGCGGCGGCATCGGCGCGGCGCCGTAGGTGTAGGTCTTCAGCGCGCCGAACAGCTTGACGGCGTCCGGTCCGGCCTGGAGCACCTGCGCGAGTACCGCCGGCACCAGGAAGGTGCGATTGGCGCCGGCGAGGATCGCGCCGGCCAGCGAGGCGCCGTCGGGGTCGCGGGTCATCACGCTGGAGACGCCGTCGTTGATCGGGAAGAGCACGTAGGACGAGCCACCCACGTGGAACAGCGGCATCGAGACCATGCACTTGTCACCGGGCTCGAAGCTCCATCCGTGATGGGCGTTGCGAGTGTGGCTGACCATGTTGCGGTGGCTGAGCGTGACGCCCTTGGGCCGGCCGGTGGTGCCGGAGGAGTACATCACCAGGCAGATGTCCTCCGGGGTCACCTCGTCGGGGCGCGCGGTCGGTGTGGCGGCGGCGAGCCACTCCTCGTAGGCGTCGTCGACGCCGTCAGGTGTCACCTCGATGATGTGCTCGACGGTGGTGAGACGGTCGCGGATCTTCTCGACCGTCGGCATCAGCTCGCGCCCCACGAACAGCACCCGCGCACCGGAGTCGTTGACGGCGTAGTCGACCTCGTCACCGGCCGAGCGCCAGTTGACGATCGCGTTGGCGGCGCCGAGCGAGCCGGCGGCCAGCGTGGTCTCGACGCAGGCGGGGTGGTTCTTGTCGAGGAACGCCACGACGTCGCCCCGGCCGACGCCGAGCGCGCTCAGGCCGCCGGCGTTGCGCCGGACCCGGTCGTTCCATTCCGCCCAGGTGAACGTGCGTCCCAGATAGGTGACCGCTTCGGCATCGGGCGTGTGCTCTGCCCAGTAGGCGATCCGGTCGTCGACGAAGTGCGGCTCGGGTGCGTCCATCGCCCGATTCTGGCTGCCACGCGTGTTCCACGCCACAGTCCGAGCAGATGAGATTTCTTCACCGCGCCCCAGCGCGATCTCAGCCCGCTCACAGGCGAACCCTGGAACCTCGAGGGTATGAACGACACTCCCTCTCGGCCCGATGGGCAGTTCGACGACTACCGGGACTACCCGCCGCCGCCGACCCGGTCGTCCCAGACGCCGCCCAGCCCCTCCCAGAACCCCTATGCCCCCCAGCACACCCAGCAGCTTCCCCTCCAGGGCCCTCCCCCCGCGCCGCGAGGCCCTGCCTCGGCGGCCGGCCACCCGTCGTCCCGTCCACCGGCCCGCGGCCGCAAGGGCTTCGCGGCCGCCGTCGTCGCGGCGGCTCTCGTCGTCGGGGCGGGAGGTGGACTCGGCGGTGCCGCGCTCTACGACGCGATGTCGGGGAACGACACCGCGAGCAACAGCTCCTCCGCACCGGTCACCACCAGCAAGGTGGTCAGCACCCCTGACCAGGACGCCGCCGACGGCAGCGTCGAGCAGGTGGCCAAGACCGTGCTCCCCTCTGTCGTCAAGCTCGACGTCGCCGGCGCGCAGGGCGTGGGCTCCGGCTCGGGCATCGTCCTCAGCTCCGACGGTCTGATCCTCACCAATGACCACGTGGCCTCGGTGGCCGAGAACGGCGGCACCATCACGGCGTCCTTCTCCGACGGCAGCCACGCGAAGGCGACGATCGTCGGCACCGACCCCCTCACCGACACCGCGCTGGTCAAGGCCGAGGGTGTCTCCGGGCTCACCCCGATCACGATCGGCGAGTCGGGCAAGGTCGAGGTCGGCCAGGAGGTCGTCGCCATCGGCTCGCCGTTCGGACTCGACGCCACGGTCACCTCCGGCATCGTCAGCGCGCTCAACCGGCCGATCGACGTCAGCGACCAGGGCCAGAGCGCCCCCACGGTCTACCCGGCCATCCAGACCGACGCGGCGATCAACCCCGGCAACAGCGGTGGCCCCCTGGTCGACATGAACGGGCACCTGATCGGCATCAACGCCTCCATCAAGTCGGCCGCGGCCGGCGGCGGCGAGGCCGGCTCGATCGGGCTCGGCTTCGCGATCCCGATCGACGAGGTGCTTCCGGTGGTCGACCAGATGAAGGCCGGCGAGACCCCCACCCACGCCCGCCTCGGCGTGAGCGTGCAGGACGCCGGCGCGGGTGCGGCGGCGGGCGCCGTCGTCGACGGGGCGAAGATCTCCCAGATCGGCTCCGGCTCGGCCGCCGGCAAGGCGGGCCTCCAGGACGGCGACGTGATCACCAAGGTCGACGACACCATGATCACCGGCTCCGACTCGCTGATCGCGACGGTGCGCTCCTACCGCCCCGGCGACAAGGTGACCATCACCTACGAGCGCAACGGCTCCGAGCACACCACCCAGCTCACCCTCGACTCGGACGCCGGCACCAGCTCCTGATCCCCCATCCGCGCTGACCCGTCCGCTATAGCTGACGGGTCAGCGCAGATTTCGCGGTGACCCGTCCGCTATAGCTGACGGGTCAGCGTCATTGGGTGGGTCGGGAGGGGTCGGTGAGGTGCTTTTGGAACTCGCCCATCCGCGAGGCGGGGCGGAAGCCGAGACGATCGTTGACGGCGATCATGTGGTCGTTCACCTCGGCGTTCCAGGTGACCACCCGACGGGTGTCGGGGCGGGCACGCTGGTGCTGGCGGTGGTTGGCAGCCTTCACCGCGAGGCCGAGCCGGTGCCCGCGGTGGTCGCGGTGCACGAGCGTGCCCCACTGGAAGGCGTCGGTGGACGCGTTGCCCTGGACGATCGTCGTGTACGCGACGACCTCGCGCCCGCCGCCGGCAGCGAGGACCACGGCGACGGCGTGGTATGCCTCCCGGTTCTGCCGCGCGAGGCTGGCCTCCTGCTCCCGCAACCGGTCGACGTCGACGTCCATCGTCTCGATCTCGAGGTCACCGGTGGGGGCCTCGGTCATCAGGCTGCCGTCCAGAGCGGCCCAGGTCGGGGCGAGGTCGTCGGGCACCGCTCCGATCCAGGTCAGCAGCTCATAGCCCTCGTGATGCGGAGCCGCCTCGGCCGCGAGCTCGTCGAGCAGATCCTCGTCGAGGGGCAGGTCGAGCCACCGCTGCACGTCGCCGAGCCCGAGCCGGAAGCCGTGCGCGGTGGCGAACTCGACACAGCGCGACCCGGCCCCGTCGGAGCCGGCCTCGTAGGGCCAGCGGAGGTTGCAGTGGAGCAGGGTCCGTCCGGCCTCGCGAGCGACGTCCTCCACGTGCGCCAGCATCGCCCACCCGTGCCCGCGCCCCTGGTGCGCCGGATCGACGGCGACCTCGACGACCGCGGTCGTGAGGTTCTCCCGCTGCGGCAGGACGACGGCGCCGATGGCCACCAGCTCACCGTCGTCGAAACCGGCGAAGCCGTGCTGCACCTGGTCGGACGTCGGCTGCTGCCACTGCGCCCGGGTCTCGGGCAGCTCGTAGACCTGGGCGGCCTCCCCGACGACGTCCTCGAGCGCGGCGACGTAGACGGCGTGCCAGCGCGCGAAGGTGGGGTCGTCGAACGGGTCGACCGGACGGATCTCCAGATCGCTCGGCTCGCTCATCGCGCACGCACCACCCTTCCCTCGTCCCACACGGGACCGTCGGACTCATAGACCTCGCCGTCGGCGCCGTAGACCAGGAACCGGTCGAAGCCGCGGGCGAACCACCGGTCGTGGGTCACCGCGATCACGGTGCCCTCGAACGCCTCGAGCCCCTCCTCCAGCGCCTCGGCCGACTGGACGTCGAGGTTGTCGGTCGGCTCGTCGAGCAGTAGCAGGGTGGCACCGGAGAGCTCGAGCAGCAGGATCTGGAAGCGCGCCTGCTGCCCTCCGCTGAGCGACTCGAAGCGCTGCTCGGCCTGGGCGCTGAGCTCATAGCGATCGAGCACCCGACTGGCCTGCTCGCGCCCCATGCCGACCCGGCCGTGGCCGCCCTCCTTGGCGCCGTCGCCGCGGTGCAGGATCTCCACCAGGGTGCGGCCGATCAGCTCGGGGTGCTCGTGGGTCTGCACGAACCACCCGGGCCGCACCCGCGCGCCGAGCTTGGCCTTGCCGCGGTGGCGCACCGGCTCGATGACGACGTCGCCGACCGGCTGGTGCTCGACGTCCGGGTCGCTGCCGCCGGCGGCCAGCAGCCGCAGGAAGTGCGACTTGCCGGAGCCGTTGGACCCCAGGACCGCGACCCGTTCGCCGTACCAGACCTCGAGGTCGAAGGGGCGCATGAGGCCGGTCAGCTCCAGGTCGGTGCACACCACGGCCCGCTTGCCGGTGCGCCCACCTTTGAGCCGCATCGAGACCTGCTGCTCGCGGGGCTGCTCGGTGGGCGGTCCGGCCTCCTCGAACTTGCGCAGCCGGGTCTGGGCGGCGCGGTACTGGCTCGACATGCCGTCGTTGTACTCGGCCTTGATCTTCAGGCGCAGCACCAGCGCCTTGAGCTTGGCGTGCTCCTCGTCCCACCGCTTGCGCATCTCCTCGAAGCGAGCGAACCGGTCCTTGCGCGCCTCGTGGTAGCTGGCGAAGCCGCCGGGGTGGGTCCACACCAGGTTGCCGGCGTGGCCCAGCTCGACAGTCACGACGCGGGTGGCCGTGTGGTCGAGGAGCTCGCGGTCGTGGCTGATGTAGAGGATCGTCTTGTCCGAGCCGCGGATCCGCTCCTCCAGCCACACCTTGCCGGGCACGTCGAGATAGTTGTCGGGCTCGTCGAGCAGCAGCACCTCGTCGGGCCCGGCGAGCAGGTACTCGAGCACCAGCCGCTTCTGCTCCCCACCCGACAGCGTGCGCAGCTCGCGGTACTTCGCGCGGTCGTAGGGGACGCCGAGCGCCTTGCTCGTGCACACGTCCCACGTGACCTCGAGGTCGTAGCCCCCGGCGTCGGCGTACTCGTGCAGCGCCTCGGCGTAGCGCATCTGGGTCTTCTCGTCGTCGGTCTCCATCAAGGCGAGCTCGCAGGCGTCGACCTGCGCCGCGGCCTCGCGGATGCGCGGCGGGCTCACGCTGAGCAGGAGGTCGGCCACCGTCGGCTCGGTGCCGTCGAGTCCCAACCCCTGCTTGACGTCCTGGCGCATCACCCCGAGGCCGCCGCTGCGGGTGACGGCTCCGGCGTGCGGCACGAGGTCGCCGGTGACGATGCGCAGCAGCGTCGTCTTGCCGGCGCCGTTGGCGCCCACCAGCGCGACCTTGGCGCCGTCGCCGACCCGGAACGAGACGTCGTCGAGCAGCACCCGGCCGTCGGGCAGCTCGTAGCGGACTCCACTGACCTCGACATGTCCCACGTGAACCGATTCTCCGCCATCGCGCCCGGCCGCGCATCGGGTATTCGGGACGGGTCTCCCGGCCGCCCGCCAGAGGTGGCGTGATCCTGACACCGGCACGATCCGGACACCACGCCGCGGCGATCTGCGGTGTGCTCTGCGTCACGGACCGCAGCGGCGGTCCGCCACACCTCGGAGGAGTTCTCATGTCCCATCGCCCACGCATCCGCGGCATCCGCGCCGCGGTCGGCGCGGCTACGGCCTGCCTGGTCGCCGCCGCCCTCGGTGTGGTTGTCTCGGCCGACGCCGGCGCGACGGCGCCCTCGCTCAAGAGCGCAGCAGCCGCCAAGCCGAAGACCCCGAACACCGCCAAGCTCGCCGGCGGCCTCGCCAAGCAGCCGCTCAACTGGGAGGCGTGCGACTTCGGCGACCCCGCCACGAACGACGCCTACGGGAACGTGAAGAACCTCCAGTGCGCCACCGTCCTGGTCCCGCTGGACTGGCACAACCCGGCCCCCGACCTCGACTGGCGGCACCCGGACGGGAACACCATGATGGCCGTGCGGATCTCCCAGGTGAAGAACCGCAAGGTCACCAACGGGCGCTACAAGGGCACCATCTTCATCAACCCCGGCGGCCCGGGTGCGCCCGGACTCCCGTTCTCGGCCTACCTGGCGAAGAAGGCTCCCGACCTCGCTCCGTTCTACAACTTCGTCGGCTTCGACCCCCGTGGCGTGGGACAGTCGGGGACACCTAGCTGCGAGTTCTCCTTCGACTACAACGCGCCCGACCGGGAGAAGGCCCGGCTCAAGGCGATCGCCGAGGCCTGCGCGAACGACCCCGTCGTGAGCAAGGTCAACACCGAGCAGACCGCCTACGACATGGACTTCGTGCGCTACCTGCTGAAGGCGCCCAAGCTGAGCTACATCGGCTACTCCTATGGCACCTGGCTCGGCGCCTGGTACGAGAACGTCTTCGGCGCCAACGCCGACAAGGTGCTGCTCGACTCCGCCACCGACGTCACCCAGCCGAGCCTCCAACGCACCTGGCTGGAGCAGCCGCTCGCCCGTGACCGCCAGTTCCTGCGCCACATGCTGCCCTGGATCGCCCGCCACGACGACGTCTACGGACTCGGCACCGACCCGGCCGCGATCCACCAGCAGTACTTCGCCGGAGCCGCGAAGCTCCACCCGCTGATGATGCAGATCATGTGGTTCTGGAGCGACGCCTACAAGGGCTTCAGCCGCAATGCGTTCTACCCGGCCTCCGCCGACGTGATCAAGAGCATCGTCGAGCTGGGCAAGCAGCAGCCGGGCGAGGACCCGGCGGCCGCCGCCGACGTCCTGCTCCGCCGGATCCAGAACGCCCCCAGCACCACGGCGTCGGCGCGGGAGTCGATCAAGGAGGCCCGCCAGCAGCTGCAGGCCCTCATCGCGCTCCCGGCTCGTGCCGCGGACGACGCTGGGGATGCTGGGGATGCCAGCGAGCCCGACATCATCGGTGGCTCCTACAACGAGCCGTTCGACTTCATCCGGTGCAACGACGGCCAGTGGACCCAGCGTCAGTCGTTCTGGACGTCGTGGGCCAACCGCACCGCCGTCGCCGCCCCGTTCAGCGCCTCATGGGGCGCGGTCAGCGAGAACGAGCTGTGCTCCTACTGGCGCACCGAGCAGCAGATGCCGGTGGCCGACCCCGCGACGTTCCCGACGACGATGGTCGTCCAGGGCGAGCTGGACAGCCAGACCGCCTACGAGACCGGCTACGACACCGGCACCAAGCTGCCGAACACCAAGCTGACCGTCATCGACAACGAGGGCAGCCACGGCCACTTCCCCTACGGCACCGAGTGTGTCGACGAGCGGATCTTCGACTTCTTCCTCAACGGCCGCCTGACCGGCAAGGACATCCAGGTCTGCCAGGCCGTGCCGCTGCCGCAGGAGACGATCACCTACGAGTCGTGGACCAAGCTCAACAACCGGGGCAAGCCGACCACGCCGGTCGGGTCGATCGACACCCCGGCGATCCTCAAGCCCGGCGCACGCACCGGTGCTCCGCTGAAGCTCGTGTTCGCCGACCCGGTCGCTGCCGCGGCCTTCGAGGAGTCGCTGCGCGCGACCTACGGCGAGCGCGGCGTGCGGGTGGCCCGCCGGGCCGGGGTGCTGTGACCCCGGGCTGCTGAGCCGACCTGAGGAGCAGGTCACCAGGGGCCCCGCTACGGCGGGGCCCCTGTCTTGGTCTGCTCACTGGCACCAAGTCAGAGAAGGCCGTCCTGCACCGCCCGCACCCCGAGCGCGAACCGGCCGGGCGCGCCGACCCGCTCCAGCATCCGGTTGACCCGCCGCGCCACCGTCCGCTCGCTGATCCCCACGACGTGGGCGATGCGCGCGTCGGTGAGCCCGGTGTTCATCAGCTCCAGGATGCGCTGATCGACGGCGTCGATCCCCCAGGTGGAGAGCTTCTCGTCGGAGGCGACGAACGGCACCGAATGGGTCCACGTCGTCTCGAACAGCCGGCTCAGCGCATCCAGGAACGGCGAGGCGTGGACCAGGACGGCGTTGATGTTGCGCTGGTCGTCGACCTTGTCGCCGGTCTTCAGCCCGGGGTGAGGCAGCATCAGCATCGCGCGTGCGTCGTCGACCAGCGCCATCCGCATCGGGATCTCTGCGTGGAAGCGCGCCTCCTCGCCCATCTCGACCGCCTCCGCGATCAGGGAGCGCACGCGCTCGTCCTGCATGTTCGAGATGTGGTAGATCGTCCGGTAGCTCACCCCCCTGGCCATCACTGCAGGCTGGACAGGCATCATCGCCACGCCCTGCGGGCGCAGGTAGGGCGGCCGGTCGAAGATCCGGACCCGCTCCTGGGCGGACTCCTGCACCTCGCGGAACGCCGTGGTCACCGGTCCGAGCCCGGAGATGACGTCGATGAACGACGTCGATCCCCCGGGCAGCTCGCGACCGGACGACGAGCCGCCCAACTGCCGGCCGAGGGCCTCTACCTCGGCGAGATCGACCTGCCGCCGCGCCACCCACAACGACGTCGCCATCCGGATCGGAACCGGCTCCAGCGTCTCGGTCACCAAGAAGCGCTCGCGCAGCTCGGCCAATGCCGCGGCGTCGGGCACCGCTCCGTCCGCGAGCGCGAGGTAGGCGGTGACCGCGGACTCGGACAGCCCGAGGGAGGCCAGGTGCCGCTCCCACGACGTGCGGTCGCCGTCCGAGGAGGTCATGGGCCGACTCTAGGGCGATCGGAGCTGCGCCGGACGTCGAGCACACGAATGCCGGCAACCATGCGCACCCAACGGCCCGGGGACTGGTCCGGCAGGTTTCGACGCCGTCCGGTCGGGCGGGAGTTAGGTTGGCCCTCGTGCCGTCCCAGCCTCCCGCCGCCGAGCCCCCCGCCGTCCAGCACCTCGAGCCCGACGACTTCGAGCGCTGGTACGGCGGCTGGGATCCGCTCACCCCCGCGACGATCGCCGAGTTCATGGCCGGCTTCGACCGGCCCTGGTGGATCATCGGCGGCTGGAGCATCGAGGTGTTCACCGGCGTGCCGCGGGCGCACGAGGACATGGACATCTCGATCCTCTCCTGCGACGCCGAGGCGTTCCGCCTCTTCCTGGGCGACCGGTGGACGCCCTGGAACGTCGACGACAGCTGGTTCCGTCCGTTCGACCCGCGGTTCACCGACGTCCGGCCGGACAGCCAGATCTGGGTCCGCCCCGACGCCGCGTCGCCGTGGATCCTCGACGTGCCCTTCACCCCCGCCGCCGACGGCCGGTGGACCAACAAGCGCAACCGGTCCCACACCGAGGACCTCGACGACGTCACCTGGATCGCCCCCGACGGCCTGCGCTATGCGCGCCCCGAGGTGACCTTGATGTTCAAGGCGGCCCAGACCCGCGAGAAGGACCGCCTCGACGCCGAGACCACCCTCCCCCTCCTCGACGACGCCGCGCGCCGCTGGCTCCGCGACGCCGTCGCCGGGTTCGACCCCGACCACGAGTGGGCGCGCACGCTCTGAGGGTCGGTCCGCGGGCCGAGCGAAAATCGGATGGTGCGACCGGCCGACGGGGTCCTACCGTGCGGCGATGGAGCTGGAGTTCTACGACGACGCCGAGGCGTTCCTCGCGCGGGCCGGCGAGCACTTGGCCGCCGACCCCGTGCTCGGCACGGTGATCGCGACCGTCACGCAGCGCTTCGCCCGAGGCGAGGACCATCCACCGGAGGACCGGCCGACCTGGTGGCTCGCGGTCGTCGACGACGGCCGCGTGGTCGGCGCCGCGATGCGGACCGCGCGGTTCGAGCCTCGGCCGCTGTTCGTGCTGCCGATGCCGGACGACGCCGCGGTCGCGCTGGCGCTCGCGCTCCACCAGCGCGACGAGCACCCCGGCGGCGTCAACGGCGCGCTCCCGGCCGCGCGGATCGTCGCCGAGGAGTCGGCGCGGCTGTGGGGCGGGCCGGCGAGGGTCGACAAGCACACGCGGCTCTTCGAGTGTCGCGAGGTGCTCGGACCGACGTCGCTGTCGGGCACGCTGCGGCAGGCCCGGAGCGAGGACGCCGACCTGTGCCTGGACTGGTTCCGCCGCTTCCACGACGACGCCGATGCCCAGGCCGGGCGTCCCCCGACCCCGGACGGCCACGGCGAGAAGGCGTTCAACCGGACCGACGTCGATGCGCGGATCGCGGCCGGAGTCCTCTGGCTGCTGGAGGACGCCGACGGCGACGTGGTGCACCTGTCCGGCGCGAGCGAGCCGGCGTACGGCGTCTCTCGCATCGGCCCGGTCTACACCCCGCCCGAGCACCGCGGCCGCGGCCACGCCTCCGAGGTGGTGGCCGAGCTGACCCGTCGCGGCCTGGCCGAGGGCACCCGGATGTGCCTGTTCACCGACCAGGCCAACCCGACCTCGAACAAGATCTACGAGGCGATCGGGTACCAGCGGGTGGTCGACATGGAGCACATCGTCGTGGGCTGAGGCCTTCGTCGCGGGCGCGGCGGCCGGCGCTTGTTACTGGCGACGAGACCCAGTCGCCGGGCACGTCGATGGCCAGATCGCCGATCACCACGTGTCGCCACCCGTCGGGACCGCCCGTATCGGCAGGATACCTATCGGATCGAGGCGGCGACGACGTATGCGAGCGCCCGGGTCGGGGCGGTGACGGAGACCGCCCGGCCGTCGCAGTAGCCGCTTTGCCAGCGGCCGCCTTCGACCCGTGCCGGCTGAGAGAGCGGCACTACACAGTCGACGAAGCCAGGTGCGACGTCGATGCGAATGCCGGCGTTGCGCGGGACGTCGGCCACCAGGTTGGTGCCTTCGATGTCGAAGGTCTCCCAGGTGTCGAGGGCGGGTGCCGGCTCCCCCACAGGGCGAGCGGACGCCAGGATCCGGCGGGCGGTGTCGTGGTCGGGCGCGGTGACCTGGATGGTCGTGCGCCCGACGGCGATCTCGCCGCTGGCACCTTCGACCCGGTACACATCGTCGGCCGGGTCGTGCGACTCAAGAATCATCAGCCTGTGCTCGGGTTGGCATGGATCCTCATCGACCGGTGCGAACAACGGCCATGGCCGGAACCCGCAGTTGCCAAGAGGCTCGGTCGCTCCCCAGCCGGCCGGGACGTCGACGGCGACTCCGGAGGACTCGATGGTGTGCCAGCCGTCTACCCCGGTCGTCGGCGGGCTCGCCGACGCCTGGTTCACCGGGTCCGGCCGTTCGCTATCTGGCCAGACGGCCACCACCGCCGTGGGTACGACGACGGCGAGCACCGCGGCCGCCGCACCCACCGCAGCTCGCCGCCGAGTCCGACGGGAGCGCCGCTCACGCGCGGCCGCTGCCAGGCCGGCCGCCGACGGAGCGTCCTCGGCTCCCTCGGTCAGGGCGCGGGTCAACAGATCCTCGAAGTCACTCACGACTCCTCCTCCTCATCCGACGCCGACCTCCCCAGCTCGGCCCGCAGCGCGGCCAGCCCGCGGGAGACCCGCGAGCGCACCGACCCCTCGCGGACGCCGGTGAGAGCGGCGATCTCGGCGTACTCCAGCTGTTCGTAGTAGCGCAGGACGACGGCAACGCGCTGCGCCTCGGGCAGCGCGAGGCATGCGGCCCAGATCCGAAGGCGCTCGTCGTGCTCGACATGATCGGGGCGATCCGGCGTAGCCATCACGGCGCGATCGGCGACCCGCTCCACCGGCGTCACCCGGCGCCGCCACGCCCGCCACCGCGACGTATGGGCGTTGAGGACCATCCGGCGCACGTACGCGTCGACGTCCTCGACCCGGGAGATCCGCTCCCAGCGTGGGAGCGCCCGAGACAGCGCCTCCTGGACGACGTCCTCGGCCTCGCCGGCGTCACCGGTGAGGGTGTAAGCCAGGCGGAGCAGCGCGGGGCCGCGCGCGGCGACCCAGGAGTCGAAGTCGGAGAGGTCCATCCGTACCTCCTCGCGCGCTCGGTCGATCGCCGATGGGACACCCGTCATGCATCTTCAACGCCGCACCACCTATTCGTGTTGCGACGCGGCCGGCGGGTCCGGCCTCGGACGGCTACCCGGCGCGCGTCCTGCGCGCGGACCCTGCGACCAGTTCGGCGAGGGCACGGGTAGCAGCCGTCGCGACGACGTCCGAGCGGCCGACCGTGGCGACCGCGCGCCATCGACCGGATCCGGTCTGCTCGCCCTCGGCGTAGCGACGCGGCCCGGATCGGTCCCTGACGTCGACCTGCAGGTCGTCGCGGGCCGCGGGCGGCACCGGGTAGGAGACCTCCGCCGCCTCGACGTCGGCCCACGCACCCGTGAGATCGGGGGCGGTCTGGCCTTCTGGCCGCGCCGAGCCGAGCACGCGGAGGGCGACGTCGCGATCGTCGCTGGCCACGGTCACGTCGATCCCCCCGACTGATACGTGACCGAGCCAGTCGGAGCTGATCGAGTCGTCGTAGTCCGCGGCCGGACGCAGCCCGGACCCGAAGGCGTAGTCGGACAGCGCGTTGTCGTAGACCGCCACGACCTCGTTCTCGCCGCAGTCGTCCGGGTCGGCCCCGAAGCTGTAGAAGCCGCACACCGAGTCCCTCTCGGCGTCGATCCGCGCCCACTGGCCCGGCACGTCCACCAGCACCCTGACCGTGCCGTTCCGCCCGCTGTGGTCGGGAAGCTCGACCTCGAGCGTCTGCCAGCCGTCCGCGGCCGGCCCCACGACGCGAGTGTCGACGTCGGACGCCTCCGACCCCGTCGGCGGCTCCTCCGAGGGGTCCGGCTCAGCCCGCAGGCGCAGCGTCACCGCGACGGCGGCCACGGCGAGCACCAGCACGGCCCCGACCACGACCCACCGCCACCTGCGCCGATCCCCCATCGCGACCTCCACCGTGTGCCGTCAGTGTGGCCCCACCGGGCCGTGCCCACAACCGGCACCCGTGAGCACAGCCACACCCGGTGGCGCCCGCCTACTACCGCCGAGTTAGATAGCGATACCAGGCAACACCGGGCAACGAGCGGGCACCGAGAGCAGGAGGCACCATGCGGCTGGCACTGTCGGACGAGGACCAGGCGTTCCGCGAGGAGATGCGGACGTTCTTCACCACCGAGGTCGACGAGGACACCAGACGGGCGGTGATCGAGGGCCGCGAGCTCACCAAGGAGCAGATCGTCGAGAGCATGCGCACCCTCAACCGGGCCGGGCTCGCGGTCCCGCACTGGCCCGAGGAGTGGGGCGGTCGCGGCTGGAGCGAGCTGAAGCGGCACATCTGGCACGAGGAGATGCAGGCGGCCGGCGTCCCGATCCCCCTGGCGTTCAACGCCAGCATGATCGGCCCGGTCATCGCCCAGTTCGGCAGCCAGGAGCAGAAGGAGCGGTTCCTCCCGAAGACCGCCAACCTCGACATCTGGTGGAGCCAGGGCTTCTCCGAGCCCGACGCCGGATCCGACCTCGCCGGGCTGCGCACCTCCGCGGTCCGCGACGGCGACGACTGGGTCGTCAACGGCCAGAAGACGTGGACCACGCTCGGCCAGTACGGCGACTGGATCTTCACCCTGGTCCGCACCGACCCCGAGGTGAAGAAGCAGGCCGGCATCTCGATGCTGCTCATCGACATGACCACCCCCGGCGTCGAGGTCCGCCCGATCGAGCTGATCGACGGCGGCCACGAGGTCAACGAGGTGTGGTTCACCGACGTCCGTGTGCCCGGCGAGAACCTGGTCGGCGAGGTGAACAGCGGCTGGACCCAGGCCAAGTTCCTGCTCGGCAACGAGCGCGTCGGCGTCGCCCCGGTGGGCGCCACCAAGCGGATCCTGGCTCGCGCCAAGAAGCTGGGCGCGGAGACGCTGGCCGAGGACCCGCTGCTGCGGGCCCGGGTCGCCGAGCTCGAGAACGAGCTGCTCGCCCTCGAGCTCACCGCGCTGCGGGTCGCGGCCCACTCGGCCGGAGGCGAGCCCCACCCGGCGTCCTCGGTGCTCAAGCTCAAGGGCACCGAGCTCCAGCAGGCGGTGAGTGAGCTCGTCGTCGACCTCGGCGGTCCGGCCACCCTCGCCAGCGGGGAGGGCGACGACACGCTCGACTGGTACCGGCGCTCCACGCCGATCTACCTCAACCTCCGCAAGGCCTCCATCTACGGCGGATCCAACGAGGTCCAGCGTCAGATCATCAGCCGCAACATCCTCGGTCTCTGAGAAAGGGCGCGACATGGACTTCACCTACGACGACGAGCAGATCGCCCTCCGAGAAGCCGCCCGCGGCCTGGTGGGCAAGGCCTACAGCGACTACGAGCAGCGCCGCCGCACCGTCGGCGACGACCCCGGGTTCGACGAGGCGCTGTGGGGGCAGCTCGCCGAGATGGGCCTGCTCGGCCTGCCCTTCCCCGAGGACGACGGCGGCGCCGGCGCCGGTCCGATCGAGACCGCGATCGTGTGCCAGGAGCTCGGCCGCGTGCTCGCGCCGGAGCCCTACCTCTCCGCGGTGGTGCTCGCCGGCGGCCTGGTCGCCGCGGTCGGCACCGCCGAGCAGCGCAAGGCCCTCCTGGAGCCGTTGGCTGCGGGCGAGAGCCTCCTCGCCTTCGCCCACGACGAGCCCGGTCGCCGGTGGAGCGCGTCGGCCCACGACGTGACCGCCGACGCCGAGGGCAGGCTCACCGGCGTCAAGGACGGCGTCCTGCACGGGGCCCGCGCCGACGTCCTGATCGTGAGCGCTGCTCTCCCCGACGGCGGCACGGGCTTGTTCGTGGTCGACGGCGACGCGCTGGCCGGCCTCGAGCGGACCGGCTACCGGCTACCCGACGGCGGCCGCGCGGCCCGCGTGGTCTTCGACGCCACCGCGGCCACGCCGCTGGGCGAGGCCGGAGCCGACGTCACCGAGGCGATCTGCGAGGCGCTCGACCTCACGCAGGTGATGGCCGCCAACGAGGCACTCGGCATGATGCAGACCCAGCTGCGCGCCACCACCGAGTACCTCAAGAGCCGCAAGCAGTTCGGCGTCACGCTCAACACCTTCCAGGCGCTCACCTTCCGGGCCGCCGACATGTACACCAGCCTCGAGCTCACCCAGAGCCTCGTCGACTGGGCGACGATGGTGGCCGCCGAGGGCGACGCCGCGGCGCTGCACGAGGCCGCCGCGCGCGTCGGCCTCCAGGTCAGCCGCGCCGGGCGGCACATCGGCCAGGAGGCCATCCAGTTGCACGGCGGCATCGGGATGACCGCCGAGTACAGCGTGGGCATGTACACCGCCCACCTCACCGTGCTCGACCACCTGCTCGGCGACGCCGGTCACCACCTGCGCACCCTCGACGCGACGCTCGACGAGCACGACCTGCTCGACCCGCTCGCGCGCGCGGCGGGCGACTGATGGGACACCCGAAGCTGCAGGGGCAGGGCGCCGTCGTCACCGGGGGCGCCGGCGGGATCGGCCGGGCGCTCGCCTCGCGGCTGGTGGCAGAGGGGGCCCGCGTCGTCGTCAACGACGTCGACGCCGACCGCCTCGCCGCCACCGCCGAGGAGATCGGCGCCATCGCGGTGCCCGGAGACGCGTCGTCGGCCGAGGGCGTCGAGACGCTGATCGCCACCGCGACCCACGCGCTCGGCCGGATCGACCTCTACTTCGCCAACGCCGGCATCGACCGCACCACGCCCGACCCGCTCCAGCTCCCCGACGCCGAGTGGGAGCGGATGATCGACGTGAACGTGATGGCCCACA
The DNA here is from genome assembly GCF_037936805.1 of Nocardioides epinepheli. NCBI lineage: Bacteria > Bacillati > Actinomycetota > Actinomycetes > Propionibacteriales > Nocardioidaceae > Nocardioides > Nocardioides epinepheli. Next base: position 92,074 of record NZ_JBBMMC010000017.1, read on the forward strand.
TCCGCGCGGCCCGCACGCTGGTGCCGTCGTGGGTCGAGGACGGCCGGGGCGGCCGCTTCGTCGTCACCGCCTCGGCGGCCGGCCTGCTCACGATGATCGGCGCGGCGGCCTACTCCACCACCAAGCACGCGGCGGTGGGGTTCGCCGAGTGGCTCTCGGTCACCTACGGCGACCGGGGCGTCGTCGTCCAGGCGATCTGCCCGCAGGGCGTGCAGACCGCGATGCTCGACCAGGCCGGCCCGCTCAAGGACCTGCTCTCCCACGACGACGCCCTCGACCCCACCGCCGTCGCCGACGCCTGGATCTCCAGCCTCGACGACGACCGCTTCCTGGTCCTCCCCCACCCCGAGGTCGGCGGCTACTACCGCACCCGCGCGGCAGACACCGACCAGTGGATCGCCGGGATGCGCCGCCTTCAGGCCAAGGTCGACCGACTCGAGGGCTGACTCGGCCGCATTTGCGCTGACCCGTCCGCTATAGCTGACGGGTCAGCGCAGAGATCACGCCGACCCGTCCGCTATGGCTGACGGGTCGGCGTCAGGAGCGGCGGCCGAGGCGGTCGGCGACCCTTCGGGCGTCGCGGTAGCGCAGGCGGTGAGCGGCGAAGGCGTCGGTGACGAGGCGGTCGCGGCTGGTCATCAGCGCGAGGAGCAGGTGGCGGCTGGTCACCGGCCGGCCCTGGGCGAGGCCGCGCAGGGCCAGGGCACGCACCAGGACGGCGCGGGTCGGGTCGGACAGCCGGCGCCCGCCCCAGTCGGCCTCGCCGTCGAACGGCGGGTTCAGCGCCGACAGGACCACCTCGACGTCGATGCCGCGCGCCTCGATCTCCTCCACCTCGATCGTGTCGGAGGCGGCCAGCCAGAGGCCGTCGAGAGTCAACAGCAGGTCGGACGGCGCGACCCCGAGCTCGGCCAGCACCTCGCACGCCGGCGGATCGGCGAGCACCGCACGCAGCAGGTGATGCGGGTGCACATCGCGCCGGTCGGTCACACGGTCCACGGTAGCCGGGCAGCGCAGCGCGCGATCGGGCTCAGCTGATCAGCTCGTCGATGCGCGAGTACGCCTCGGCGTCGCCGCGCAGCACCCGGCTGCGGCGTCCGCCGATGCTCACCGGCAGGTCGCCGGCGACGGTGATCCGGCGCATCTCGCGGTACTCGGTGCCGAAGTCGGCGACGGCGTAGTGCTGGGTGGCACGGTTGTCCCACATCGCCACGTCGCCGGGCTTCCAGGACCAGCGGATGGTGTTCTCCAGCTTGGTGATCCGGTTCTGCAACAGGTTGAAGATCGCGCTCGACTCGCGCTGGTTGTAGCCGACGAAGCCCTTGACGAAGTGGCCGAGGACGAACGCGCGCTCGCCGGTCTCGGGGTGGACGCGCACCACGGGGTGCTCGGTCTCGAAGAGTTGGGCGGTGAAGTCGGCGCGGGAGTAGTTGGCGTCGGGCTCCTCCGACTCCTCGTCCTGCTGGGCGTAGTCGTAGCTGTTGGTGTGCACCGCCCACAGGTCCTCCACCAGCGCCTTTAGCGACGGCGGCAGCGCGTCGTACGCGGCGACCGCGTTGGCCCACACCGTGTTGCCGCCGTAGGGAGGCAGCGTGACCGCGCGCAGGACGCTGATCGCCGGCACCCGGTCGACGAAGGTGACGTCGGTGTGCCAGGCGTTGGCGGCCATCCCCTTGTCGGCGGTCACCTTGAAGACCCGCGGCGAGCCGGTGTTGACGGTCGGGTGGGCCGTGGTGAGCGGGCCCATCGTCTCGGCGAAGGCCTGGTGGCCGGCGTCGTCGAGGTGGTGCTGGCCGGAGAAGAACACGACCTTGTGCTCCAGGAGCGCGGCGCGGATGCCGGCCACTGTCACCGCGTCGAGGTCGCCGCCGAGCCGGACGCCGTCGATCCTGGCCCCGATCCGGCCGCCCAGTCGCTGCACCGTCAGCGGGCTCGCCTCGACCTGGCTGACGTCGGGGCGTTCGAGCGTGCTGGTCATGGGGCTCTCCTTCGGGTCGACCGTTTAGTCGAGTTTAATCATAGACATACACAGACACGTAGGGTCGCATCATGGGACGGCGAGCGATCCGGCGTGGCGCGCTTCTGCTCGCGACGGCGGTCGCGATCGCCGGCTGCTCGTCCCCGGGGACCCCCGGGCCGGCGCCCACCCCCGGGCCGGAGACCCAGAGCCACCCTTCGACGCCCCCGGTCACCTCGCCGTCACGCTCGCCGCAGCCGCCGCCCCGCCAGCCGCTCACCATCGCGGTGGCCGGCGACGTCCACTTCGAGGGCGTGCTCCGGTCCCGGCTCGACGACCCGTCCACCGCGCTGGCCCCGGCCACGACCGCGCTCGCGGGCGCCGACGTGGCGATCGTCAACCTCGAGACGTCGGTCGGCACCGGCGGCGATCCGGAGCCGGGCAAGCGCTACCCGTTCCAGGCGCCGCCGAGCGCGTTCACCGCACTCGCCGCGGCCGGCGTCGACGTTGCCACGATGGCCAACAACCATGCCCTCGACTTCGGCCGCGCTCCCCTGGCCGGCACCTTCCGGGCGATCGCGACGGCGGCCCAGGCGGATCCGCCGCTGCACGTCGTCGGGCTGGGTCGCGACGCGGAGGCCGCGTTCGCACCCGCCCGCATCGAGGTTGACGGCGTCGAGGTCGCGGTGATCGGCGCGACCCTCGCCGCCGACGATCCGACGGCCGATCCCACCGGCCACTGGGCGGCCACCGACGTCCGTGCCGGCACCGCCGACGCAGTCGACCCGGCCCGCCTCCTCGCGGCGGTCGCCGACGCCGCCGCCGAGGCCGACGTGGTGGTCGCCTACCTGCACTGGGGCATCCAGGGCGAGCGCTGCCCCACCGACAAGCAGCAGAGCCTCGCCCGGGAGCTCGTGGACGCCGGCGCCGACGTCGTCGCCGGTACCCACGCCCATCGGCTCCAGGGCGACGGGCGGCTGCGGCCGGACGACCCGGCCTACGTCGCCTACGGCCTGGGCAACTACGCCTGGTACTCCCAGGGCTCCGAGGTCAGCTCCACGACGGGCGTCCTCACTCTCACCGTGCGTCCTGCGGCGGAGCCGGGCGGCCGGGCACGGGTGACCGCAGCGCAGTGGGAGCCGGCGCGGATCGGCACCGACGGGCTGCCCTCCCCGCTCCGCCGATCCGACCGCGCCGCGCTCGCCGACTTCGAGGCCGAGCGCGCCGACCTGCGCACCTGCGCGGGCCTCAGCCGCTGAGGTCGCCCGCACGCCGCGACTCCAGGACCCGGAAGCCCTTCGCGCTGGCCAGCCGCTCGGTCGGATAGCCCTGGTCGCCCAGCCACCGCTGCAGCGAGTCGGCGCCGAGGTTCTTCCCGACCACCATTACCGCGCGTCCGCCGGGGGCGAGTCGCGGCAGCCAGGTGAGCAGCAGCTCGTGCAGCGCGGCCTTGCCGATCCGGATCGGCGGGTTCGACCAGATCTCGTCGAACCTCTCGCCGGGATCGACCTCGCCGGGGAGCACGGCGCGCACCCGATCGGCCACGCCCAGCGCGGCGGCGTTCTCGCGGGTCAGCAGCAGCGCTCGCTCGTTGACGTCGACCGCGGTCACGCGCGCCTGCGGGAGGCAGGTGGCGAGCGCCGACGCGATCACGCCGTAGCCGCAGCCCAGGTCGAGCACCGAGCGGACGTCGCCCGCCGGCGGGTCGGTCTCACGGAACAGGATGCCGGTGCCGACGTCGAGCCGCCCCTGCGCGAACACCCCCGAGCCGGAGACCAGGTCGAGGCGCCGGCCCCACACGTCGGCGCTCAGGGGAACGCGCTTGAACGGCACCGACGGATCGGCGCTGAAGTAGTGCTCGGAGCCATTCTCCGATTCGCGGTCAGACACGCTTCGCCCTCGTCTGCTCGGCCCGCGCGACGAGCTCGCCATCGGACGGGTAGGCCACTTCCTCCAGCGTGAGCCCGTGGGCATGGACGACGGCGGCGGCACCCTTCCGGGCCCGCGCCGCCAGCAGCTCGCCTACCCACTGCACCTCACGTCGTCCCTCCCCCACAGCCAGGAGCGCGCCGACCAGGGCGCGAACCATGCTGTGGCAGAACGCGTCGGCCACCACCGTGGCGACCGCCAGGCCGTCGGCGTCGCGGATCCACGACAGCTCCAGCAGGGTCCGGATCGTCGTGGCCCCCTCACGCTGCTTGCAGAAGGAGGCGAAGTCGTGCTGCCCGACCAGCAGCGCGCCGGCGCGGTTCATCGCATCCAGGTCGAGCGGCCGCGGCCAGGCGAGCACCTGGTGGCGGGCGAGCGGATCGAGCAGGGCGACGTCGTCGGCGACCCGGTAGGCGTAGCGACGCCACAGCGCGCCGAACCGTGCGTCGAAGCCGTCGGGCGCCTCGGCGACCCGGCGCACCCGGACGTCGGGGGGCAGCACGCCGTTGAGTCGCCGGGCCAGCCGCGAGGGATCGTCGTCGGGCACCAGCAGCGGGTCGACGTCGGCGTGCACCACCTGCCCGCGGGCGTGGACGCCGGCGTCGGTGCGTCCGGCGCACACGACCGCGACCGCCTCGGGCGCACGCAGCACGGTGGTGAGGGCCGCGACGAGCTCGCCCTGCACCGTCCGCAGGCCCGGCTGCGCCGCCCAGCCGCGGAAGTCGGTGCCGTCATAGGCGAGATCGATCCGCAGGCGCACGCGGCGATTCTCGCAGGACGGCTACGGCCCGGAGCACTGTGCCCGACGGCACACCGCGCAGACCCGAAAAGCGGGTGCGCGCCGACCACCGGCCGTGGTGGCATTGACCCTTGTGTCTCGGATGAGCGAAACGGCCAAGCGACTGGTGCCACCCACGCCGCTCTCGCGTCGGCTGGCCACCCAGTCGCTGCTGTTCGCCAGCGCCGAGGGCACCTTCGTCACCGGCAGCGCCTTCTACCTCAAGGAGTTCGTCGGCCTGACGGCACCGCAGGTCGGGCTCGGCCTCACCATCGGGATGGTGGCGAGCCTGACGCTGGCCTATCCGATGGGCCGGATCGTCGACCTGGTCGGCCCGAAGCGGATGTGGGGCCTGGGCGCCATCGGCTCGGCCCTGGTCTTCGGCTGCTGGCCGTTCATCGGCGGCTTCTGGCCCTACGTCGCGGTGGTGCTGGTCTTCAGCGTGATCGAGGCTGCCGGCGGCGCCGGCCGCAACGCCTACATCCTCGACGTGATGCCGCCCAAGGAGCGGGTGGAGACGCAGGCCTACATGTACTCCAGCCTGAACGTCGGCTTCACGCTCGGCTCGATCCTCAGCGGGATCGCCCTCGCGATCCCCGACGACCGCGCGCTCCAGTGGGGTGTACCGACGTTCAGCCTGGTCGTCGGAATCCTCAACGCCTTCTGGATCCACCGCCTGCCCAAGGCCTCGCACGACCTGCGCCGCGAGAGCGGCGAGAAGGCCGTCAAGCCCACCACGCCCGGCCCGCTGCGCAACCCGGGCTGGATGGTGCTCTCGATGTTCAAGGGCACGATGTGGACCAATCAGGTGCTGCTCCACACGGTCATCCCGTTGTGGCTGGTCTACGAGACCGACTCGCCGCGCTGGCTGCTCGCCTGGCTGTTCGGAACCAACACGGTCATGTGCATCTTCCTGCCCGCCTACACCTCGCGGGGGGTCCGCAATGTCGGCGACGCCCTGAAGCGGGTCGGCTGGAGCGCCGGGTTCTACGTGCTCGCCTGCGCGATCACCCTGATCACCCACGACACCCGCGGCCTGTTCACGATCGCGCTGGTGTGGCTGGGCCACGTGGCGGTCACCGGTGCCGAGCTGGCCATCTCGGCGGCGTCCTGGGCGCTCGAGGCCGAGCTGATGGATCCCGAGCGACGTGGCGAGTACGGCGGCGTCGCGGAGGTCTTCCAGGGCCTCGGCTCGGCCTGGGCGCCGGCGCTGTTCACCTTCTTGGCCATGCAGTGGGACCCGGGACTGTTCACCGGCGTGGGCTGGTTCGTGATCGCGGCGATCGTGGTGGTGGCTGCCATCGGCATGGTGCCCGCCGGCCACGCGGCCGCCCGCTTCCGCGACCAGCACTTCCCCCACGCGGCCGCCGAGTACGTCCCGCCGGAGGCCGTCGGCAAGAGCTGACGGCGCGTCCCGGGTGCTCGGTCTCCACGACGCTGGAAAGGTCGTGGGGAAGAGCGCCACCCGCGTCCTACAGTGACGCCGTGAGCACACCGGTCATCCTCCTCGTCTCGGCCAAGCACGCCGACTCCCTGCTCGACGAGTTCGGGCGCTACGCCCGCGACTACGACCTGCGGGTCGCCGGCTCCAGCGCCGAGGCCATCGAGACGATCCTGGCAGTCAAGGCGGAGGGAGCGCCGATCGCGCTGCTCGTCCACGACGGCGACCTGCCGGACTCCCACCCGCTCCTCGCCTTCCACCACTGGCGCGCCAAGGTCCCGACGGCGCGACGGATCATCGTCGCGCACTGGGACCGGTTCCTCGAGCTCGGCAACGAACTACGACCCGGTCTGGCCAAGGGCAAGTACGACGCCCACCTGCTCATGCCGCGCGGCGTCCGCGACGAGGAGTTCCACGCCGCCATCACCGAGATGCTGTCGGACTGGGGACAGTCGGTGGCCCCTCCGGTGATCGAGACGGTACGGATCGTCGCTCCTCCCGGGCTGCCGCTGACCAGCGAGATCCGCGAGTTCACCGAGCGGATCGGGATGCCCACCCGCGTCGTCCGCCCCGACGACGAGGCCGGCAAGGAGGCCATCGCCGAGCACGAGGCCTCCGGAGGCACCGTCGGGTTCCCGCTGGTGCGGGTCGACACCCGGGGCACCTACGTGCCGAGCTCGGTCCGCGAGGTCGCCACCCACTTCTACACCCACATCGGCGGCGACGGGATCACCGAGGTCGTCGACCTCGCGATCGTCGGGGCGGGCCCTGCCGGGCTAGCGGCCGCCGTCTACGGCGCGAGCGAGGGCCTCAACACCGTGGTGCTCGAGGCCGGAGCCGTCGGCGGGCAGGCCGGCACCTCCTCGATGATCCGCAACTACCTCGGCTTCCCCCGCGGCATCAGCGGCATGCGGCTCGCCCAGCGCGCACGCGGGCAGGCGATCCGCTTCGGCGTCCGCTTCCTCATCGGGTGGGAGGTCACCAAGCTCGAGACCGGCGCGGGAACCGAGGGCCACCACCTGCTGCACACCGACTCCGGCACCGTGACCGCCCGGAGCGTGGTCGTCTCCACCGGCGTCGCCTACCGCAAGCTCGGCGTCGAGAGCATCGAGGCGCTCGTGGGTCTCGGCGTCACCTACGGCTCGGCGATGAGCGCGGCCCGCGAGACCGAGAACGCCGACGTCGTGGTCGTCGGGGGCGGAAACTCCGCCGGGCAGGCCGCCATCCACCTCGCCCGATTCGCCCGCTCGGTGACGATCATGGTGCGCCGTACTTCGCTGGAGGAGACCATGTCGGCCTATCTCATCAACGAGATCGCCTACAACCCGCGGATCACCGTGCAGACCTGCGCCGAGGTCGCCGACGGCGGCGGCGAGGGCAGGCTGGACTGGCTCGACGTCCGCGACACGACGTCCGGCGAGGTCACCCGGCGGGAGGCTCAGGCGCTGTTCCTGCTGCTTGGCGCGGCTCCGCACTGCGACTGGCTGCCCGACTCCGTCGCCCGCGACGATCACGGCTTCGTCCTGACCGGCCGCGACATCCCCGCAGAGTGCTGGACCGACGGCCTCCCACCGCTCAACCTCGCCACCACCGTGCCCGGAGTCTTCGCCGCGGGCGACATCCGGTCGGGCTCGATGAAGCGGGTCGCGTCAGCCTCCGGGGAGGGCGCGAGCGTGGTGCCGATGGTGCACTCCTACCTGGCGCCCTGACCGTTCGCCCCGCTCACCCGGCGGCAAGCTCTTCGCGCGTCGGCGGGTCGGCGCCCGGACGGGTGACGTTGATCGCGGCCGCGCGGGCGGCGTGCTCGAGGGCCGCGGCGGGGCTGCTCCCGTCCCAGAGCGCGTCGATGAGCGCCGCGGAGAACGTGTCGCCCGCACCGATGGTGTCGACGACGTCGACCGGCGTCGCCGGCACCTGCAGCACCTCCTCGGCGTCGAACCAGGTGGCCCCCTCACCACCACGGGTCACCACCACGGCGCGCGGGCCCAGGGAGAGCAGCCGCGCGGCGGCCTCGTCCAGCCCGAGCGTGGGATAGAGGACGGCGAGGTCCTCATCGGACGCCTTGACGATCTCCGCGCGGCGCGCCACGGCCTCCACACGGCCCAGCACCTCGGGGCCGGTGCCGGTGATCGCCGGGCGCGCGTTGACGTCGTAGACGACCCGGGCAGGCGTGTCGGCGAGCTGGTCGAGGACCCGCAGGACGTCGTCGGCTCCGGGCTCGAGGACGGCACCGATGGAGCAGACGTGTACGAACGCCGGCGGAGCGAGGCCGGCGTCGTCGACGCCCGCGACCGGGCCGAGCCGCCAGTCGAGATCGAAGACATAGCTCGCCGACCCGTCTGCCGCGATGGTGGCGGCCGCGCTGGACGTGCGGTCGAGGAGGTACGGATCGGCGGCGAGCTCGACCCCCGCACCGGACAGGTGGGCGGCGAGCACGCGTCCCCGCGCGTCGTCGGCGAACGACGTCGCGAAGCGGGTGGGGCGCCCCAGCCGGGCCAATGCCACCGCCACGTTGGCAGCGCTGCCACCCGGCCACTCGACGGTGTCTCCCGACGCGTCGGTCACGACGTCGATGAGCGACTCCCCCACCACCAGCACGTAGCCCATGACCCGAGTGTGTCAGGCCGATCCCGGGAGGTTGAGCAAGCCACTGGGCGAGACCAGACCCGCGCAAGCCTCCGGAGGTTGAGCAAGCCTGGCGGGCGAGGAACGAGCCCGACCGGCGCCGACGAAACCTCGCAACCGACCTCGGGAACGCTGGTAAGGAGGGTTGCCGGGGTTTCGTCGGCGCTCGCTGCGCTCGCTTGCTCAACCTCCGGCGACGAGCGTGCCGGTAGCCCCGCCGGTGGTGGCGGGGTGTCGGGGCGGGGTGGTCAGGGCTCGGCGTAGGTGAGGGCGACGGTGCCGGTGTGGTCGCGGCGGTAGGTCTGGCCCGATGGCGTGGTCCAGCGGTAGGAGCCGGGGTGTTCGATGAGGTAGCGCCACGTGCCGTGGGTCTTCGCGCGGTGGTGGCG
>NZ_JBBMMC010000018.1:0-81061 GCF_037936805.1 Nocardioides epinepheli
ACACACCGAACACGCGGAAAGGCCCTCTACCCACCCCGCCACGCCGAGCTGTCACCAACCTCCCTACCCACAACAGCTGGCGCTCGCTTGCTCAACCTCCGGCGGTGGCTGGCGCTCGCTTGCTCAACCTCCGGCCAGCCCGAGTCCTCGGAGGTTGAGCAAGCCGGGTGGGCGAGGAACGAGCCCGGCCGGCGCCGACGAAACCTCGGGACCGTCCTCGGAAACGCTGGCAGCGACGGTCGCCGGGGTTTCGTCAGCGCTCGCTGGCGCTCGCTTGCTCAACCTCCGGCGGCGAGGGAGGTCCAGCTCGACAGGTCGAGACCCCAGTCGCGGGCGAGGCGGTCGGCCTGGGGTTGGTAGAGGGTGCGGAGGGTGTCGCGCAGGCCGGGGGTCCAGTCCCAGTCGGCACGCGAGCTCGAGCTCGACTCCTCCTCCACGTCGTGCAGCGGTACCGGATCGAGGCCGAGCAGCCTCCACAGTCGGTCGAGGGTGGCCTGGGGGTCCTCGCGGACCTGCTCGAACACCAGCACCTGCATCCGCTCCCGGCCTACCGCGGCCGCCCACATGTCGAGCTGGTCGGCGTAGCAGCCGGTCCAGGTCTGCACGGTGATCGGCACCGGATAGGGCCACGACCTGCCCCGCGTGGCGGCCAGCCGCATCGCGGAGCGGAAGCGCTCCACGGGGTCGCGCAGCACGACGAGCACGGGCACCTCGGGCAGCAGCCGGGCCGCGGCCGCCGGTGTCGAGGCGTGGCGCAGGTACTGAGGCGTCCACTCGCCGCGGCGGACGCCGTCGGCGGGGAACAGGTCGAGGTACTCCACCTGCGGCACCAGGCCGTCGCCGACCTTGTGGAGCAGGTGCTGCTCCTTCTTGCCATTGGTACCCAGCCCGACCCCCGGATGCTGGACCAGCAGGTCGGTCAGCCAGGTGGTGCCGCTGCGCTGCGCGCCGATCCCGAGCCATGACGGGCCAGCAGGCGCGCGCCGGGGACGGGGGAATCTCACGCGGGCGAGCGTAGTCGGTGCGATAACGACTGGACGCAGGCATTAGGTTCGGCCGCATGAGTGGTCTCGATCCGAGCTTCACCGCCCTGCCCTATCGCAGCCTGGGGGACGCCGCCCTGGCGCGCGCCCGCGAGCTCGGCGTGAGCCACGCCGACTTCCGCTTCGAGCGGGTCCGCTACCAGAACCTCGCGGTGCGCGACGGCGTCCTCCAGGACGCCAGCGACAGCGAGGACCTCGGCTTCGCCGTGCGGGTGGTCCATCGCGGCTCGTGGGGATTCGCCTCCGGCGTCGTCCTCACCACCGACGAGGCGGTCCGGGTCGCCGAGGCCGCCGTGGCGGTGGCCGAGGTCGCGGCCGCGATGACCAGCCGGCCGGTCGAGCTGGCGGCCGAGCCGGTCTACGACGACGTCACCTGGATCAGCGCCTACGACCTCAACCCCCTCGAGGTGCCGGTGGCCGACAAGGCCGCGGTGCTCATCGACTGGACCGAGCGGCTGCGGGCCGGCGCCGCCGTCGACCACGCCTCGGCGTTCCTCGCCCAGGTGCAGGAGAACAAGTACTACGCCGACCTGGCGGGCACTCGCACGACCCAGCAACGCGTCCGGATGATGCCCGGCTTCGAGGCGATGGGGGCAGGTGCCGACACGTTCGACTCGATGGCGAGCATCGCTCCCCCGGTCGGGCGTGGCTGGGAGTACGTCGCCGGCGACGCCGCCCAGGGGGCCTGGGACTGGGACGCCGAGCTGGCCGAGGTACCGGAGCTGCTGGCAGAGAAGCTCAAGGCGCCGAGCGTCGAGGCGGGCACCTACGACCTGGTGATCCACCCGAGCAACCTGTGGCTCACGATCCACGAGTCGATCGGCCACGCCACCGAGCTCGACCGCGCGCTCGGCTACGAGGCGAACTACGCCGGGACGTCGTTCGCCACCACCGACCAGCTCGGCGTGCTGCAGTACGGCTCCGCGGTGATGAACGTGACCGGCGATCGCACCATCCCCCACGGCCTGGCCACGATCGGCTACGACGACGAGGGCGTGAAGACCCAGGAGTGGGACATCGTCGACGACGGCGTCCTGGTCGGCTACCAGCTCGACCGGCCGATGGGCGTGATGCTGCCCGAGCTCAACCCCGGACCCGACGGCGCCGGCCGCTCCAACGGCTGCGCCTATGCCGACTCCCCCGGCCACATCCCGATCCAGCGGATGGCCAACGTGTCGCTCCAACCCGATCCGAGCCCGGACGCACCGAGCACCGACGACCTCATCGGCCGGGTCGAGCGCGGCCTGTACGTCGTCGGCGACAAGTCGTGGTCGATCGACATGCAGCGCTTCAACTTCCAGTTCACCGGGCAGCGGTTCTACGCCATCAAGGACGGCGAGCTGTCCGGCCAGGTCCGCGACGTCGCCTACCAGGCGACGACCACCGAGTTCTGGAACTCCATGGAGGCCGTCGGCAGTCGAGACACCTGGGTGCTCGGCGGCGCTTTCAACTGCGGCAAGGCCCAGCCCGGGCAGGTCGCGGCCGTCAGCCACGGCTGCCCGACGTCCCTGTTCCGCGACATCCGGATCCTCAACACCCTCGAGGAGGGCGGCCAGTGAGTCAGGTCAATCCGCAGAGTCTGGTCGAGCAGGCCCTGGTCACCTCGACCGCCGACGACTGCATCGTGATCGTGCGCGACCACACCAGCGCCAACCTGCGCTGGGCCAACAACACCCTCACCACCAACGGGGTGATGCACGGCGTCGACGTCACGGTCATCTCCTTCGTCGGCGCGGCGTTCGCCTCGGTCAGCGGCAGCGCGACCACCCAGGCCCAGGTGGCCGAGCTGGTGACCGCCGCCGACACCGCCGCCCGTGCCGCCTCGCCCGCGGAGGACGCGAACCCGCTTATCGACGACGTCGCGGCCAGCCCGGACTGGGACGACGCGCCGGTCGCCACCGACATCCACGTCTACGACTCCTTCGCCCCCGCGCTCGGTGAGGCGTTCGGGATCGCCGAGGGCGCCGGCCGCGTGCTCTACGGGTTCGTCAGCCACGAGATCACCACGACCTATCTCGGCTCCACCACCGGGCTTCGGCTGCGGCACGTGCAGCCCACGGGGCACTACGGATGCACCGGCAAGACCCGTGCCGCCGACGGCTCGCTCACCGAGAGCGCCTGGGTGGGTGGCGCGACCCGCGACTTCGCCGACGTCGACGCGCTGGCCATGGAGTCGGAGGTGGCGCGCCGACTCGCGTGGGGGGCGCGGCGCATCGACCTGCCGGCCGGACGCTACGACACGATCCTGCCGCCCACGGCGGTGGCCGACCTGATGATCGATGCCTACTGGTACGCCGGCGCGCGCGACGCGTGGGAGGGTCAGTCGGTCTACAGCAAGCGGCCCAGCGGCACCCGCATCGGCGAGCGGCTCGCCAACCCGGGCGTCAACCTCTACAGCGACCCGAGCTACGACCGGCTCCAGTGCGCGCCGTTCAACGTCGCGGGCTCCTCGGGCGACACCTCGTCGGTCTTCGACAACGGGATGCCGCTGGGGCGCACCGACTGGATCCGCGACGGCGTCCTGACCAGCCTGCTGCAGACCCGGCATTCGGCGGCGATGACCTCGCAGCCGGTGACGCCGGCGATCGACAACCTGATCTTGAGCATCGACGGTGCGACCGGCTCGATCGACGACCTGGTCGCGGGCACCGAGCGCGGACTGCTGCTCACCTGCCTGTGGTACATCCGCGAGGTCGACCCGCAGTCGCTGCTGCTCACCGGCCTGACCCGCGACGGCGTCTACCTGGTGGAGAACGGCGAGATCACCGGCTCGGTGAACAACTTCCGCTTCAACGAGAGCCCGGTCGACCTGCTGCGTCGCTTCACCCACGCCTCGGCCACCGTGCCGAGCTTCAGCCGGGAGTGGGGCGACGACTACTTCTCCCGCACGGCCACGCCCGCGCTGCGGGTGCCCGACTTCAACATGTCGAGCGTGTCGCAGGCGACCTAGTCCGGGTCCTGGTCCAGCTCCTCCCACACAGCGGCCGCCTCGGACTCCAGCTGTGCGGCTCGGGCCTCCTCGCGCGCATGGAGGACGCCGTAGGTGAACGCGCTCTCACCGGCGGCACTGGCCTCCGCGGCGAGGCGACGCAGCTCGGCGCGGGTGAGCGCGGTGTCCTGGCGCTCGCCGAGCAGCTGGGTCAGCCGCTTCGCGTCGCGACGCAGCGCCTTCGCGTCCCGGTCACCGAGCGGCTTGAGGGTCTCACCGGCGTAGCGCAGCCGCTTGGCTGCCTTGCGGACGTCGTGCCGTGCCGCATCGAGGCGGGACCCCGGCCCTTCGGCGGCCTCGATCTCCGCCGCAGCGACGACCCGGGCGCGCAGCCGGTCGCGGTCTCGGTGGAGGCGACGCAGCAGCACCCGTCCGGCGGGGCGCTCGGCCTTCGCGGTCCACGGCGGATCGGCGGCGAGCTGCTCGAGCCTGGCCAGGAGACGGAGATAGCGCGGCGAGTCCAGGACCTCGAGAGCCGCGGTAGCGGTGGCACGCCGTCCCTCGGCGCGGGCCCGGGTGAGCCGGCGGCGTACCGGCCCGTGCACCTGGTCGGCCGGCAACCGGTCGACCAGGCCTGGCAGGCGCTCCTGCGCCACCTCGACGTCCCTGCTCGCTCCGAGGGAGCGCGCCACCCAGCGCAGCTCGGCGCGGATCGGGTCGGTGACAGCGCGGTCGAACAGCGGGCGGAAGGTCACCAGCGCACCTCGGAGGCGTCGGCACACGACCCGGAGCCGGTGGACGCCGTCGGGTGCACCGCGACGCGCATCGAAGTCCGCGCGCAGCAGCGCGTCGAGCTGGTCCTGCAGTCGCCGGTGCAGGACTCGCGAGGCCGGGCGCATCGGCCCGAGCCTGCCGGGTGACGGCACCGCGCCGAGCCGGTCGGCGAGCACGCTGCCGACCTTGCGCTGTTCGGCGCGCGGCTCGATGCCGTGCTCGGCGAGGAGCCGGTCGACGTCGTCGAGGAACTCCGGTGCGGCACCGACGAGCTCGACCTCCACCTCCCGCCACCTGCGCCACCCGGCGTCTCCCGCACTGCCCTCCGCGGCGTCGGGCGGCGGCAGCACCCGGCCTGCGACCCGGTCATCGGCCACCTCGGCCACCACGACGCCGTCGGCGTCGCGAAGGTCGAAGGTGGTGCGCTCGGTCTCGATCTCGGCGACCGGACGCAGTTCGCGGCCGCGCGACCATCCCCGCACCTGCCGCGCCAGCCCGACCGGGACGACGTCGTCGCGCTTCCCGAGCCGGTGATGCACCTCCACGCGACCGATCGCGGCGGGCACCTTCAGATGCCAGCCCTCGTCGGGCCCGCCCGTGCGGCGTCTCAGGCTGACCCCGTGGCGCACGAGTGCGAGGTCGTCGGTGTCGAAGTAGCGGGCTACCAGCACCGTCGTCCGCGGCGGCCCGATCGTGACGACGCCCGGCACCGCCGACAGGTCGGGAAGCTCCTCGCCGACCTCGATCGCATAGGCCCGCTCGACCTCCAGGTGTGCGCTCACCCGACACTTCTAGCGGATCCGGGCGTCTGCGTGAAGTGGGACGGGCGTCGGCAGGCTCGCATGTTACTGACCGTCGTCACCTCTGACCTGCGCTTACAAGAGCAGGTCAGAGGTAACAACGGTCAGTAACATGCCAGACCGGCCGGCTACGGCCCGAGCGGTGCCGGCGGCCCACCCGGGATCGGCGCGGCGGGATCGTAGGGCGTGCGGGTGTAGACGAACGTGGCGCACTCCAGGTGGGTGGGGTGCACGTGCAGGGTCTCGCCGCGGTGGTAGCCAGAGGCGCCGGCCAGGGCTCCGTCCGGTCGCAGCTCGAACGTCGAGCCGATCGATCCGTCCTGCATCGAGCGGGTCTCGATCCGGCCGTTGTGCCAGCGCAGCTCGGTGGCCGAATTGCCCCAGAACCACACGCCGAGAAGGTCCTCCACCGCTGCGGGCACCGAGGCGCTCGGGACCCAGGCAGGGACGGCGTCGGGCTCGGGCCCGCGCAGGAGAGCCGACGGCGCGCCGTCGGTGTCGAGGCCGGTGGTGGCGTTGGCGAGCACGATCGCGCCGGCGCCGGTGGCCGGAGCGACGAAGAGACTGGCGAGGAAGCCGGGCATCGAGCCGGTATGGCCGACGAGCCGGACGCCGTCCAGATCGAGGACGCGCAGCCCGAGGCCGTAGGACGGGTCGAGCCTCGGGGTCCCCATCTCGGCCAGGGTCTCGGCGGAGAGGACGTCGGGGCGCCGTCCGGCGAGGAAGCCGGCCCACAGCGCGAGGTCGGCGATCGTGCTCCACGCCTGCCCGGCGGGCGCCATCGCGCCGGTGTCGGTGTGCGGCTCCTGGACCAGGCGGCCGGTGAAGTGCTCGACGCTGTGGCCCTGCGCGTGGGCGCCCGCGGGCGGCCCGTAGGTGGTGTGCGCCATGCCCAGCGGGTCCAGCAGGCGGTCCTCGACGACGTCCCACCAGGAGGCGCCGCGCAGCCGCGCGACCAGCTCGCCCAGCCAGCCGTAGCCGAGGTTGGAGTAGTGGTAGAACTCGCCGACGCCGGCCACGGCGCGGGTGCCGTCGTTCTTGGCCGCCAGTGCGGCGAAGTCGCCTCCCTGGGTGCGCTCCCACCAGGGGCCGCCCGGCTCGCTCTGCAGGCCACCGGTGTGGCCGAGGAGATCGGCGATGCTCACCTCGGCGTACCCGATGCCCGGCAGATGCCGGCCGACCGGGTCGGACAGCGCCAGGGCGCCCTCGTCGCGCAGCTGCAGCACCAGGGCCGCGGTGAGGGTCTTGGTGATCGACCCGATGCGGTAAGCGGTGGCGGGGTCCGCGCCGATGCCGGCGGCCTCGGCCAGGACGCCGTCGCGCAGGGTGCCGCCGACCACCGACGGCAGCCGGCCGGTCGCCTGGAGCCGGCCGAGGCGGGTCTCGAGGCTCACTCGGCGAAGGCCTCCGGCGGCGGGCAGGCGCAGACCAGGTTGCGGTCGCCGTAGGCCTGGTCGACGCGGGCGACCGGCGGCCAGTACTTGTCAGGGTCGATACCGGCGGGGAAGACGGCCAGCTCGCGGGAGTAGCCCCGGTCCCAGTCGCCCACCAGAGACCGCGAGGTGTGCGGGGCGCCGCGCAGCGGTGAGTCCTCCGCTGCCCACTCCCCCGCCGCGACCCGGTCGATCTCGGCTCGGATCGCGATCATCGCCTCGCAGAACCGGTCGATCTCGGCCAGGTCCTCGGACTCGGTGGGCTCGACCATCAAGGTGCCGGCCACCGGGAACGACATCGTCGGTGCGTGGAAGCCGTAGTCGATGAGCCGCTTGGCGACGTCGTCGACGCTCACGCCGGTCTGCTTGGTGAGCTCGCGGACGTCGAGGATGCACTCGTGGGCGACCAGGCCGCCGTGGCCCTTGTAGAGAACCGGGAAGTGCTCGCCGAGACGGTGGGCGATGTAGTTGGCGGCCAGGACGGCGTTCACCGTGGCGCGGGTCAGGCCGGTGGCACCCATCAGCCGGATGTAGGCCCAGGTGATCGGCAGGATCCCGGCGGAGCCGTACGGCGCCGCGCTGATCGGGCCGATGCCGTCGCGCTTGGCGTCGTCGGGGTGCATGGCGTGGGAGGGCAGGTACGGCGCGAGGTGCTCGCGCACCGCCACCGGACCGACTCCCGGGCCGCCGCCGCCGTGCGGGATGCAGAAGGTCTTGTGGAGGTTCAGGTGTGAGACGTCGCCGCCGAACTCGCCCGGCTTGGCGAAGCCGAGCAGCGCGTTGAGGTTCGCGCCGTCGACGTAGACCTGTCCGCCATGCTCGTGGACCAGGTCGCACAGGCGCCCGATGGTGTCCTCGTAGGCGCCGTGGGTGGAGGGGTAGGTGACCATGATCGCCGCGAGCGTGGCGGCGTGCTCCTCGCACTTGGCCTCGAGGTCGGCGAGGTCGATCGCGCCGTCGTCGGCGGCCTTCACGACCACGACCCGCATGCCGGCCATCACCGCCGAGGCGGCGTTGGTGCCGTGGGCCGAGCTCGGGATCAGGCACACGTCGCGCTGGTCGTCGCCGTTGGCGCGGTGGTAGGCGCGGATCGCGAGCAGCCCGGCGAGCTCGCCCTGGGAGCCGGCGTTCGGCTGGATCGAGACCCGGTCGTAGCCGGTGACCTCGGCCAGCCAGCCTTCGAGCTCCTCCACCAGGCGGCGGTAGCCGGCGGCGTCTGCGGCGGGCGCGAAGGGGTGCAGGTCGGCGAAGCCGGGCAGCGAGATCGGCTCCATCTCGGTGGTGGCGTTCAGCTTCATGGTGCACGAGCCGAGCGGGATCATCCCTCGGTCGAGGGCGTAGTCGCGGGCCGAGAGCCGGCGCAGGTAGCGCAGCATCTGGGTCTCGCTGTGGTGGGTGCGGAAGACCTCGTGGGTGAGGAAGTCGGTGGTGCGGCGCAGGTCGACGGGCAGCGCGTCGCCGGTGGCCTGGTCGAGCGCCTCCAGGTCGACCTCGGCGGTGGCGATGCCGAACGCCTTGAGGACGGCCTCCACGGTCGAGCGGGTGGTCAGCTCCGAGGTGGAGATGCCGACCGTCTCGGCGTCGACCAGCCGCAGCTGGAGGCCCAGCGCGCGAGCCGACTCCACGACGTCTGCAGCGCCGGCGACGGGAACGGTGAGGGTGTCGAAGAACTGCTCATGGCGCGGCGGGAACCCGGCCGCGGTCAGTGCCTGGGCCAGGACGGCGGCGTACCGGTGGGTGCGCGTCGCGATCGCGCGGAGCCCGTCGGGGCCGTGGTAGACGGCGTACATCGAGGCGACGACGGCCAGCAGGACCTGGGCGGTGCAGATGTTGGAGGTCGCCTTGTCGCGGCGGATGTGCTGCTCGCGGGTCTGCAGCGCGAGCCGGTAGGCGGGGCGCCCCTCGGCGTCGACGCTCACCCCGACCAGCCGGCCGGGAAGGTGGCGCTCGAGGCCGGCGGCGACCGACATGTACCCGGCGTGCGGGCCGCCGTAGAACAGCGGGACGCCGAAGCGCTGGCTGGAGCCGACCACGACGTCGGCGCCCAGCGTTCCGGGGGCCTCCAGCACGGTCAGGGCGAGCAGGTCGGCGGCCACCACGGCCAGCGCATTGCGCTCGTGCGCGGCCTCGATGATCGGTCGCGGGTCGAGGATCCGGCCCGAGGCACCGGGGTACTGCACCAGAACGCCGCACAGCTCGCCGTCGGGGAGGTCGGCGGGGAGCCCGTCGGCGAGATCGGCGACCACGACGTCGATGCCCATCGCCTCGGCGCGGGTGCGGACGACGTCGATCGTCTGCGGGAGGGCGTCGGAGTCCACGACGAACGGCCCGGATGCCTTGCGGTTGGCCCGGCGCACCAGCGTCATCGCCTCGGCGACCGCGGTGCCCTCGTCGAGCAGGCTCGCGTTGGCGGTGGGCAGACCGGTGAGGTCGCCGATGACGGTCTGGAAGTTCAGCAGCGCCTCGAGCCGGCCCTGGCTGATCTCGGGCTGGTAGGGCGTGTAGGCGGTGTACCAGCTGGGGTCCTCCAGCACGTTGCGCCGGATCACCGGCGGGGTGATCGTGGCGTGGTAGCCCAGCCCGATCATCGCCTCACCGGGCCGGTTCGAGGCCGCGATCTTGCGCAGCTCGCGCGCGGCGGCGTCCTCCGACAACGGCGCCGGGAGGTCGAGCGGGGCGGTGATCCGGATGCTGTCGGGCAGCGCGGCGTACATGAGGTCGTCGAGCGAGTCGTAGCCGAGCGCGGCCAGCATCGTGTCGACGTCGTCGGCGCTCAGGCCGAGGTGCCGCTCGGCGAAGGGGCCGGCGGCGTCGAGTTCGGCCAGGCTGGGGTGGTCGGACACGGGGGCTCCTGATCGTTGGAGATGACCTCGGGGGTCGATCGAACCGGTCGAGTGGTGCCCTCCCCCTCTGTCGCACCTCGGCCGGGGCCCGGTGCTCCACAGGTGCCTGCTCCACGCGGTCCTGGTGCCTGAGAGGTTCCGGGGAGGAATTGCCCCTTCGGCGCCGCGCCCGTCCGCCGAGGTGCGTCGAGGATCGGGCGAAGTCTCTCCCGCGCGGGATCGACAGCACCCTCAATCTACCAACCCCGTCCGTCCGAGCCGAGTCGGCGCAGCTAGACCCCGAGGCAGCGCGGATCGGGCGGGAAATGACGTCCGCCCCGCGGCCTTCGAGCAGCCACGAGGCGGACGGACAATCGGGAGGCGCCCGGACGGCGGGAGCCAGGCTGGCCGGGTCAGCCGATCTTGCGGGCCTGACGACGCGCGGCGAGCTCGTCGTTGGCCGAGGGCGCCGCAGCGGCGGGCTCGTCGGCGCGCTCGCTGGGGAGCTCGGCCAGGGTGCCCTCGATCTCGCGCCACACACCGCCGATGGCGATGCCGAAGACGCCCTGACCTCCCTGGAGCAGGTCGATGACCTCGTCGTTGGAGGTGCACTCATAGACCGAGGCACCGTCGCTCATCAGCGTGACCTGGGTGAGGTCGTCGGTGCCGCGCTCGCGCAGGTGGGAGACCGCGGTGCGGATCTGCTGCAGGGAGATCCCGGCGTCGAGCAGGCGCTTGATGACCTTGAGGATCAAGATGTCGCGGAAGGAGTAGAGCCGCTGCGAGCCCGAACCCTTGGCGCCGCGCACGGTGGGCTCGATGAGGCCGGTCCGCGCCCAGTAGTCGAGCTGGCGGTAGGTGATGCCGGCGGCGTTGCAGGCGGTCGGACCGCGGTAGCCCAGATCGCTGGGGAGCGGCGAGACGTCGTCGGTGAACAGCAGCCCTTGCTCCTCGGCCGCCTCGCGCGCCATCTCGGAGGCCGGGTCGGCGGCCGGATCGCTCCCGGGTCGGGGGTTCTGCTCGTTCACACGGTCCTCCGCAGGTCTACTTCGCAGTCTGCAACTCGAGGGAAGGATGCCGTGCTGACACCGATGGAGTTACAACGAAGACACTTCAAGGTACGGCGGTCGGCGCGGCCGGTCAAAGAACCACACGGCGTGTCGCAACCCTCAATCTCTACCTGAGGCTCACCCGGCCCCTGACTCTCATCCTCGACTTGAGGCTCACTGGCCGGCCTCGAAGTCCTCCGGCGTGACGTGGTCGAGGAACTCGCGGAACTTCTCCACCTCGTCCTCCTGCTCGGCCGGAACGGCCAAGCCGGCCTCGTCGAGCACCGCCTCGGCGCAGACGATCTTCGTGCCGGTGCGCAGGGCCAGGGCGATGGAGTCGGAGGGACGGGCACTGACCTCGACCCCGGACCCGAAGACCAAGGTGGCGTAGAAGACGCCGTCTTGGACGTCGGTGATCTGCACCTCGGTCAGGTCGTTGCCGGTGGCCTCGAGCACATCCTTGAACAGGTCGTGGGTCAGCGGCCGGGGCGGCACGACGCCCTGCTGGGCGAAGGCGATCGCGGTGGCCTCGACCGCGCCGATCCAGATCGGCAGGTACCGCTCGCCCGACACCTCGCGGAGCAGGACGATCGGTTGGTTTGCGGGCATCTCGACCCGGACACCCATGACATCGACCTCACGCACGCGACAACCCTACGCTCCCGGCGAGCACTCGTCAGGACCGGCCGAGTCCCGCCTTGACCAAAGTCGCGTGCAGGCGCACCGAGAGGGCCGCGATCTCGTTGACGGTCTCGTCGGCGCGGGCGCGCGCGGCGGCGTCGCGAGCTCCGCGAATGGGTGCCACGACCTGTTCGACCATCCCGACCTCACGGTCGGCTGCGGCCCGGAAGGCCCGCAGGTGGCGCGGCTCGAGGCCGAACGCGGCCAGCTCGTGAGCGGTCTTGGCGATGACGAGGGCGTCGGTGTCGTAGTGCTGGGTGCCGGTGCGGGGCGCGACGAGGCCGTACTCCTCGAGCTCCTCGAGCATCGCCTCGTCGATCTCGGCGACCTTGATCAGCTCGCGTCGGGACAGCCGCAGCTGGTCGCGGCGGGCGAAGGACTCGGCGGCCGGCATGCCGTCGCCGCTGAGCGCGACCGTGGGAACGGTGGGGACCGTCGGCTCGATCGGCGGCGGCTCCAGGCCGCGGTCGATGGCGTCGAGGTGCTCGCCGATCACCTTCAGCGGCAGGTAGTGGTCGCGTTGCATCGTCAGCACGTAGCGCAGCCGCTCGACGTCGGCCGGGGCGAACTTGCGGTACCCCGACGCGGTGCGTTCGGGCTTGATCAGCCCCTTGTCCTCCAGGAACCTGATCTTCGGGATCGTGATGGACGCGAAGTCCGGGCGCAGCAGATCCAGCACCTGGCCGATGGTGAGTCGCTCGGCGCCTTGGGAGGCGCCTGGATCTTCGGCGGGGGTGCTCCCCGAGAGTGCGCTCGGCATGACCACCTTTCTGTGCTTTCTGTGCGTGTCGTCGCGGACGGTTCAGCCTGCGGTGCCCGAGAGGCCGGGGTCAGGATGCCTCGTGGCCGGAGAAGAAGACGAGCCGGTACTTGCCGATCTGGACTTCGTCGCCGTCTTGGAGGAGCACCTTCTCTATCCGGTCGCGGTTGACGTAGGTGCCGTTGAGGCTGCCTGCGTCGGCGACGGTGAAGGAGTCACCGGAGCGCTCGAAGTGGGCATGCCGGCGCGACACGGTGACGTCGTCGAGGAAGATCTCGCTGTCGGGATGCCGACCGGCCTGCACCTCGTCGGCGTCGAGGAGGAACCGGCTGCCTGCCCCCGGGCCCTTCTGGACCACGAGCAGCGCGTGTCCGAGGGGCAGTGCGTCGACGGCGGCGGCGTCGACCGGGTTCAGCGCGCGGTCGGAGGTCTCGGACTTGTCGGTGCCCACCCCGATCTGGATGGTGGCCGTGGACTCCCCGACCGGGTCTGCCGGGTCCGCCGGGTCGGGCGTCGGCAGTGCCGGATCGAGCGCGAGCAGACGGGTGCCGCACTGGGCGCAGAACCGGGCGTCGTCCGGGTTCTGCCGGCCGCAGTTCGTACAGAACGGCATCGAGTGTTTCCTTCGTTCGTGGTCCCTGAACCCTCAACGCCACGCTGAGGTTGACGGTTCACTCGAACGTACCAGTTGGACCCGAGACGCGAGACCTCATCACCTACTTCGGTCCACCGACCGCGCGGGCGTCTCAGGCCTCCAGCGTCGCGACGTAGGCATCCACCTCGAGCAGGCCGCCCATGTCGTCGAGGTCGGCCGGCACCACCTCGAAGAGCCAGCCCTCGCCGTAGGGGTCGTTGTTGACCAGCTCGGGGGTGGCGTCGAGCGCCTCGTTGCGGGCCACGACCTCGCCCGCGAGCGGGGCGTAGAGGTCGCTGACCGACTTGGTCGACTCCAACTCGCCGCAGGTGCTGCCGGCCTCCACCCGCTCGCCGACCTCCGGAAGTGACACGTAGACGATGTCGCCGAGGGCGTCTTGGGCGTAGTCGGTGATGCCGATGCGCACCGACCCCTCGTGGGCACCGGGGCTACGCACCCACTCGTGCTCAGCGGTGTACTTCAGATCCTCGGGATACACAGAGCCCCTCCTGGCTGAACTGGCTGAACCGGCTGCGACTCCTCGACGACCTGCCAGGAGCGCCCAAGCAGGCTAGCGCCTCCCCATCGACGGGGGTAAGCACGCCCTAGGGAATCACTGATCGATGTGGGTGGATGCCAGCGTCGTCCGGGTGGTGGCCTGGCAAGGCGCCGGCGCGCAGGCAGACAGGTCGTCTTTCAAGCGTCCGGCAACGCCGCCAGGGTGTCGCCCGGGCGGCGCTGGCGCCGTCCCGGCATTGATCAGTGGTTCCCTAGATCAGTCCGGTTCGGCGTACTTCGGATCGACGGGCTCGCGGACAGCGTCGATGTCGAGCGAGCCGAGCTCCTCCACCGCCACCTCTCCCCCGTCCTTGCGGATCGCATCCCCGGGCCCCAGCGCGAATCGGATCGCGCCGGCCAGCGTGCTGGAGTCACCGATCGCATCGATCACGTAGGGCGGCTCGACCAGGGTGTCGTCGACCTCGATCCCACCCACACCCTCCTGGAAGGAGGACTGCGCGACGATCCGCACCTCGCCGTTGATCTGGATCGCCTCGGCGCCGACCGAGCGCAGCTCCTGGATCACGTCGAGCATGCTCGAGACCTTCACGGTCCCGTCGACCTCGGTGATGGTGATCCGCACGCCAGGACCCGTGACCGGCACCAGGCCGGCCAGCACCTGCAGGCTGTCGACCTCCGTTCGGGCCCGGTCGAGAGCGGCCTGGCGCTGGGTGGTGGTCGACTGGAGCGCCTCACGATCCTGGGTGAGGCGGTCGATCTCCTCGCGCGTGCGCTGGGTCGTCCCCGCGAGACCGTTGAGGATGTCGATCAGGTCCTGCTCGCGCAGTCCCGCGTAGGTGGAGTCCTGCTCGGTGGTGCGGATCTGGGTGACTGCCGCGAAGCCGACCAGGGCGAGCAGGACGGCGACGATGAGCTGCGTCCGCGAGACGGTGAGCAGGGATCGGCGCAGCCGCTCGCGGCCGGTGATGCGCGGGGTGAGCACCGGCGCCGGCTCCGGCGGCAGCTCCCCGCCGGGCCGGTCGTTCTCCGGCGGCGTCTCGGGCGCCTGCTCGCGCCGTCCCTCGTGGTCGTCGCTCATCGGCTCACGCATGGAAGAGGTGGCGCCGGATGGCGGCGACGTTGGAGAAGATCCGGATGCCGAGGACGACGATGACGCCGGTCGAGAGCTGCCCACCGACGCCGAGGCGGTCGCCGAGGTAGGTGATCCCGGCTGCGATGACCACGTTGCTGACGAACGAGACCACGAACACCTTGTCGTCGAAGATCCCGTCGAGGTAGGCCCGCAACCCTCCGAAGACGGCGTCCAGGGCGGCCACGACCGCGATCGGGAGGTAGGGCTCGAGGCCGATGGGCACCTCGGGCCGGAAGATGAGGCCGAGGACCACGCCGACGAGCAGGCCGAGGGCGGCGATCATGGTTGGGTCTCTCCCGGTGAGTCGTCGAACGGTCTGCCCTGACCGCCGGGCTGGCGGACCGACCGGAGGTTCCGGACGGCAGCCGGAGCTGCGGGCAGGGATAGGTCCTGCACATTGTCGTCCACGTCGTAGGTGAATCCGTACACCTGGGAGGTGGAAACGAAGGTCAGTCCGGTGGTGGTGTCGAAGAGGCGGGCCGCCAGCACGCGCGTGTCCCCGATCGCCTCGACGGTGTAGGGCGAGTTCACACCCACGCCGTTGATCCGGATCGCCACGCCGCTGGTGCGGATCGCACTGACCGCGGTCAGCCGCTGGCCGTTGATCGCGATCGCCTCCGCTCCGGACTCCCACAGGCCGTTGACCAACAAGCCGAGGTCGCGGTCCTTGACCTCGCCGTCCTCGCCGCCGCCGACCGAGTCCTTCACCGTGATCCGGATCCCCTCGCCCTTCACCGCGATGAAGCCGGTGCGGATCTCGAGCCGTCGAAGGGCCACCTCGATGGTCTGGCTGTCATCGGCCAGGCCGCTCGCCGCGTCCTCGAGGCCGGCGTTCTCCTTGCGCAGATCGGCGACCTGCTCCTCCTGAGCGGCCACCCGGTCGCGTCGGGCCTCGATCCGTGAGATGAGGCTCTCGCGGCTGGCGTCCTGGACCGGGGCGTTGCGGGTGGTCTGGACGAAGGCGGTCGCGACCAGGAGACCGAAGACGCCGATCACGACGGCGGCCGTGCGCGGCGGCCGCCCCTTCGGCGGACGCGGGCCGCCGGCCGCCTTGCGCTCGGCGGCGTGCTGATAGTCCTCGTCGAGCGACTGCTGGGTGATGAGGGTGAGCAGCGGCAGCCGCACGCGCTCGGAGACCGGCGTCGAGGCTCCGGCCGTCTCGCGGTACTCCTCCCGGTCAGGCATGTCCGGCAGGCCGCCGCTCGGTCGTCTGAAGCAGTCGGTGGACCTGCCAGGCGTAGAGCAGGCCGACCCACCAGTACAGCCCGATCCCCCAGATCGCGAACGCCCAGCCGAACACCTCGGCAAGAGTGGCGATCGTGCCGTTGCCGTCGCCGAGCAGGAGCAGCGGGAAGGCGTAGAGCAGGTTGAAGGTGGCGGCCTTGCCCAGGAAGTGCACCGGCAGCGCGCTGTAGCCACGGGTGCGCAGCAGCGGTACGAGGCCCCACATCAACAGATCACGCAGCGGCAGCAGGATCGCCATCCACCACGGGATGATGTCGCGGAGTGCCAGGCCGACCACCACGGCGAGGATGTAGAGCCGGTCAGCCACCGGATCGAGGATCTGCCCGAGCACCGACTGCTGGTCCAGCCTGCGCGCCAACCAGCCGTCGAGATAGTCGGTGACGCCGGAGACCATCAGCACCGCGAGGGCCCAGGCGTCCTCCTCGGGGACCAGGACGAGCCACAGGAACAGGGGGATGCCGAGCAGCCGCAGCGCGCTGAGGGCGTTGGGAATCGTCCACACGAGCGCGCGCGGCTCGTCGGTCCCCGCCGTCTTGCCCGCCACGGCACCAACCCTAACGGCGGGTAGGTCCGTCCCTGCCGGAGGTTGAGCAAGCGAGCGACAGCGAGCGCCGACGAAACCCCGGCAACCCCGACCCGCCCGCCGCCGGAGGTTGAGCAAGCGAGCCCCAGCGAGCGCCGACGAAACCCCGGCAACCCCGACCCGCCCACCGCCGGAGGTTGAGCAAGCGAGCCCCAGCGAGCGCCGACGAAACCCCGGCAACCGTCCCACCCAACGTCCCCGAGGACGCTCACCGGATCTCGACGCGCCGGTTCACGCGCTTCGCGGGCTCAGCGCGTGACGGCTTGCTCGATCACCATCGATCGCGACCTCGCTTCGCTCGGCTGCGATCAGGCGTCCTCGAGGTGGGCGGCGTCGCGGATCTCGCCGACGAGCTCCTCGATCACGTCCTCGAGGGTGGCCACGCCGAGGACCCGACCGCTGGAGTCGACGACCCGGGCCATGTGGGCGCCACGGCGCTGCAGACCCTCCAGGGCCTCGTGCAGGGGCGAGTCGTCGACGACGGTGCCCAGCGGACGGATCCGCTTGTTGTCGATGGGCGCCTCGCGACGATCCTCGTCGGTCTCCAAGACGTCCTTGAGGTGGACGTAGCCGGTCAGGTCGCCGTCGGCGTCGGCGACCGGGAACCGGCTGAACCCGGTGCTGGCGCACAGGGCCTCGACGTCGGCGGGGGTCGCGCCGGGGCCGAGGGTCGTGAGGGTCTCGGTGGGGAGGCAGACCAGGTCGACCGACTTCTCGGTGAAGCCGAGGGCTCCGGCGAGTCGGTCGTACTCGTCGTCGGCGATCAGGCCCTCGCCGCGCGACTCCTCGACCAGGGCGGCGACCTCCTCGCGGGTGTAGGTGGAGCTCACCTCGTCCTTGGGCTCGACCCGCATCAGTCGCAGGACGGCGTTGGCCACCGCGTTGAGCGCCACGATGAGGGGGCGGAGGACGGTGACGACACCGACCAGGATCGGGCCGAGGATCAGCGCCGAGCGCTCGGGGCCGGCGATCGCGATGTTCTTCGGCACCATCTCGCCCAGGACGACGTGGGCCGAGACCACGATGATCAACGCGATCGTGAACGCGACCGGGTGGACGAAGCCGGTCGGGACGCCGGCCTTCTCGAACAGTGGCTCGATCAGATGGGCGAGCGCAGGCTCTCCGACGGCACCGAGCCCGACCGAGCAGATGGTGATGCCCAGCTGGGCCCCCGCCATCATCAAGGAGACGTGCTCCATGGCGTGCAGCGTCGTGCGGGCCATCCGCGACCCGGCCTGGGCGCGCGGCTCGATCTGGCTGCGCCGGGCCGAGATCAGGGCGAACTCGGCGCCGACGAAGAAGGCGTTGAAGCCGAGCAGGAGCACGGCGACGAACAGGGCGGTGTAGTCGCTCACTTCGCACCACCCTCCGTCGGGACCGATGAGGCGTGGGCGCCGGAGTGCTCTTCCTCGGAGTCCAGGGGGACGTCGTAGAGCCGCAGCGCCACGCGGTCGATGCGCAGGCCGTCCATCCGCTCCACGGTGAGCACTGCCAGCCGCTCGCGCGGGGCGCCGTTCTGGGCCGCCTCGCTGCGGTCGGGTACCGGGACCTCCGCGACGTCGTCGACGACGGGGATCCGGCCGAGCACCTGGAGCACCAGACCGGCGATGGTGTCGTAGTCCTCGCTCTCGGGGAGCTCGACGCCGGTGAGGTCCTCGACCTCGTCGGGGCGAAGCAGCCCGGACAGCGACCACGAGCCGTCGCGACGCTCGCGGCCGCGGCTGCCCAGGCGGTCGTGCTCGTCGGAGATGTCGCCCACGATCTCCTCGATGACGTCCTCGAGGGTGACGATGCCGGCGTGCCCGCCGTACTCGTCGAGGACCACGGCGAGCTGGAAGCCGTCGGCCTTCAGCAGCGCCATGAGGGGGTCGAGCCGCAGCGAGTCGGGAACGACGATGGGACGCACCATGAGGTGCTTGACCTTGGTGGTGGCCCGCTCGTGCAGCGGCAGCGCGACGGCGTTCTTCACGTGCACGGTGCCGACCACGTCGTCGCCGTCCAGCACCGGGAATCGGGAGTGCCCCGTGGCCCGGGCGAGGTCGATGACGGCGCTGGCCCGGTCGTTGACGTCGAGGGAGTGGGTCCGCACGCGAGGGGTCATGATCTCGCCGGCGGTGCGGGTGCCGAACTCCACCGAGCGCTCCATCAGCTCGGCGGTGTCGGCGTCGAGGGTGCCCTCGTCGGCCGACCTCTGGATGAGGGAGGCGAGCTCGGTGGAGCTGCGCGCGGATCGCAGCTCCTCCTGCGGCTCGATGCCGAGACGGCGCACGATCGCGTTCGCGGAGCCGTTGAGGACCTTGATCGGGCCACGCATGAACGCGGTGAAGGCTCGCATCGGCAGCTGGGTTGCGCGCGAGGTCGCCATCGGCAGGGCGATCGCGAGGTTCTTCGGCACCAGCTCCCCGAACAGCATGGTGAGCACCGTGCTGACCACGAAGCCGATCGCCACGGCCACCGGACGCAGGCCGCCGTCGGGGACGCCGACGGCCTCGAGCGGGCCGCGGATCAGCTCCGAGATCGCCGGCTCGGCGAGATAGCCGATGCCGAGGTTGGTCACGGTGATGCCGACCTGGGCACCGGAGAGCTGGGTCGAGAGCGAGCGCAGCGCCGACTGCACGCCGCGGGCCTTCGCGTCACCCTCGGCGGCAGCCCGGTCGACCGCGCCGCGGTCGACGGTGACGAAGGCGAACTCCGCCGCGACGAACAGGCCGCAGGCGGCGATCAGCAGGAGCGCGACGCCGAGCAGGATCCAGGGGGTCATCGGTGAGCCCCCCGCTGGATCACGCGCGGGGCACTGCTGCCCATCGGGCCGAGGGGGCCGGGACGATCAGCGCGGGCGCTGGACTGACAGGGTGACTCGGTACTTTGAGAGCCGTCCATCGGGCGGTTCGTGATCCTTCGGGTCGTGGTCAGGAGGCGCCAGTCTAGAGCCTGGGCAAAGGCCGGCGCACGTCGTCGCGTGGGCGGCCGCCGCCGAGCCTGTCGCTGACCTGGCGCTCGTCGAGGACGCGGTACGGCGCGGCCGAGGTCGTCGCGCTGCGTTGGAGTGCCTCCAGTGGCACCCGCTCCCCCGCGACCAGCAGGAGATTGCCGGGCCGTCGACCGCGCAGGGTCGCCGGCTCCGCGCTCACCGCGATGCTCGCGTGTGCAGCACGCAGCCCGGCGACGACGTCGCGGGCCAGTCCGAACGGAGCGCGGTCGGCCAGGTTGTAGAGCACGACGCCATCGGCGGTGAGCACGCGCGCCAGGTCGGCCAGGAACGACGCCGTCGCGAGCTCGGCCGGCACCTCGCCGTCGGTGTAGGCATCGACGACCACCACGTCGGCGTAGTCGGCGTGCAGCGACGCGACGCCGGCGCGGCCGTCGACCGGTCGGATCCGGATCCCGCTGCGTGGGGGAAGCGGCAGGGCCGTCCGCACCAGATCGGTGAGCTCCTCGTCGGGCTCGAGCACGATCTGGCGCGAGCGGGGCCGGGTGGCCGCGACGTAGCGGGGCAGGGTCAGGCCGGCGCCGCCGACGTGCACCGCCCGCAGCGGCTCCCCCGGCGTGCCGAGGGCATCGAGGACGTCGCCCATTCGCCGCACGTAGTCGAAGCTCAGCCGGGTCGGGTCGTCGGGGAAGACCAACGACTGGTCGCGACCGTCGACCTGCACCAAGAACCCGCCCGGTGCGCCCGAGGAGTCGCTCGGAAGGACCGCACGCTGGATCACCGCCCCCATCATGCCGGGAACGATGTCAGGGTGTCGGGCATGACGGCGTACTGGATGAGCTCCTATCTCGAGGTCCGCGACGAGGACCGCATGCGGGCCTACGCGGCGCTGGCCGGTCCGGCGCTCGTGGCGGCCGGCGGTCGCTTCCTGGCCCGGTCCACCGCCGAGGCCGCCTACGAGGCCGGGCGGCTCGCGCGGTGCGTGCTGATCGAGTTCCCCAGCGTCGAGGCGGCCGTCGCGGCCCACGAGAGCGCGGCCTACCAGGAGGCGCTGGCTGCTCTCGGGGACGGCGCCGTCCGCGACCTGCGGATCGTGCCCGGGGTGGAGGCCACGGCGTGACCGGTGCGTTCGGCGAGAGCGAGATCCTCAGCGCCCGGCGCGACGGCGCCGTCTCGATCCTGACGCTGCGCCGTCCCGAGCGCCGCAACGCCCTCGACCTCGCGCTGTGCCGGGCGATCCCCATCGCCGCTGCCGAGGAGGTCGAGGCAGGCGCCCGGGTGCTGGTGGTGACCGGTGAGGGAACCTCCTTCTGCGCCGGTGCCGACCTGAACGGGGTCTACGGCGAGGAGTTCCTCGAGGCGCTCTACGGCATGCTGCACGGTCCGCGCGGGCTCACCTCGTTGCCCGTTCCGGTCATCGCCGCCGTCAACGGTCCCGCCATCGGCGGCGGGACCCAGCTGGCGATGGCCTGCGACCTGCGCGTGGCCGACCAGGGTGCGCGCTTCGGCGTCCCGACACCGCGCAATGCGATGGCCGTCGACGCCTGGACGATCCGCACCCTCGCCTCCCTCGCCGGCGGTGGCGCCGCGCGCCGGATGCTCATCGCCGCCGAGACCCTCGACGTCGACGCCGCGCTGGCCTGCGGGCTCGCCGACCGCAGCGGCACCCTGTCCGACGCGATCGCCTGGGCCCACGAGCTCGCCACGCTGGCCCCGCTCTCGATCGCCCACAACAAGGCGGTCCTCAACGGCGCCGACGACGCCACCGCCGAGGCCGGCTTCGCGGCCTGCTGGGCCAGTGACGACGTCCGCGAGAGCGGCGCGGCGCGCGCCGAACGCCGCGCGCCGGTGTTCACCGGGCGCTGAACACCAGACTCGGTGGGCAGGGCGAGTTGCCGGGGTTTCGTCGGCGCTCGCTTGCGCTCGCTTGCTCAACCTCCGGCCTCGGAGGTTGAGCAAGCTGGAGGGCGAGGAACGAGCCCGACAGCGCCGACGAAACCTCCCAACCAACCTCGGGAACGCGGGCAGCGACGGTCGCCGGGGTTCCGCGTCGGTGCTGGACACTCCCGCCTGGAGCGAGCAAGGTGGAGCGGAGCCGTCTCGGGCTCAGGTCTCAGGAGGAATCTGTTGGGTATCAACCTCTCCCGTCGTCATTTCATACTCACCTCGGGGGTCGCCGCCGCGACCGCCCCGCTCGTCGGCGGGCTCACCGCCGAGACGTCGCGGGCCGAGGCGCCGAGCCGGGTGCGGGTCGACACGCACCCCGCCTTCGAGCGTGCCGGGCGCGCCTACGGCGTGCCACCGGCGCTGCTCGCGGCGCTGAGTCATGCCCAGACGCGCTGGCAGCACCATGACGGGCGGCCCAGCTCCGCTCTCGGCTACGGGCCCATGCACCTGGTCGACGGCGCGGCTGCCGCGCAGGCGCGCGCCCGCATCGGCAAGGACGACTTCCCGGGTGTCCTGGACACCCTCGGTGACGCCGCCCGCGCCTCGGGCATCGGCGCCGACGCGATCCGGACCGACCCCACCGCCAACGTCCGCGCGGCGGCCGCCCTGCTCGCGCGCCGCCAGCGCCAGGCCGGACGACCCGTCGGCGTCCACACCGACCCGGCGACCTGGTTCGGCACCGTCGCCGCCGTGAGCGGCCTGGCCACCGCCGCCGGACAGCTCGACGTCGCCGACAGCACGATGGCCACGCTGCGCGAGGGCGGCGACGTCCGGCTCGCGGACGGCTCCCTGCTGCATCTTCCCGCCAGGCGCGCCACGATCGTGCCCGCGCGCCAGCGCGAGCCGCTGCAACGGCGCGCGGTGCGGTCGCGACGCCTGCGCCAGGGCCAGCAGGGCACCGAGTCCCCGCGCGGCCTCGACGTCGAGTGGATCCCCGCGCCGTACGAGCAGTACGGCCCGAACCCGGGCGACTACGGCAACCACGACCTGGCCTTCCGGCCGCGCTCCCCCGAGATCACCCACATCGTGATCCACAACACCGAGGGCTACTGGGAAGGCGTGCTCGACCTGGTCCAGGACCCGACCTACGTGTCGTGGCAGTACTCGCTGCGCTCGGCCGACGGGCACATCGCCCAACACGTCCTGGCCAAGGACGTCGCGTGGCATGCCGGCAACTGGTACATCAACATGCACTCGATCGGCCTCGAGCACGAGGGCTTCGCGGCCCAGGGCGCACCCTGGTACTCCGAGGCGATGTACCGCTCCTCGGCGAAGCTGGTGCGCTACCTGGCCCAGCGCCACGACATCCCGCTCGACCGCGCCCACATCATCGGTCACGACCAGGTGCCCGGCACCACGACCGCGACGATCCCCGGCATGCACTGGGACCCGGGCCCGTTCTGGGACTGGGAGCACTACTTCGACCTGCTCCGGGCGCCCCTGACCCGCGGCACCAACCGGCGCCCGGTGCGCCGGGGCGACATCGTCCGGATCCTGCCGGGGTTCGCCGGCAATGTGCAGCCCGTCACCGGGTGCGAGACCGCCGGCGACTCCTGCGGCGGCCCACGCGACACCAACTTCGTGACCCTGCGCGTGTCCGCGTCCGACGACGCGGCGCTGGTCAACGACCTCGGCCTGCACCAGAAGGGGCAACCGGCCACCACCGAGGTCGCCGACATCAGTGCTCGGGCCACCGCCGGCACCGAGTACGTCGTCGCCGACGTGCAAGGTGACTGGACCGCGATCTACTTCGTGGGCACCGTCGGCTGGTTCCGCAACCCGCGTCGGCGCCCGACCGCGCGCGTGGTGACCCGGCCGGCTGGTCGGGTGCGGGCCAAGCGCGGCACCGTCGCGAAGGTCTACGGCCGCGCGTATCCGGAAGCCTCGGCCTATGCCGACCCGGCCGACGTCCAGGCGATCTCGCCCCTGCCGTACACGATCGCCGAGGACCAGTCCTACGCCATCGGCGACCTCGACCCGGTCACCGACTACTACAAGGCCAAGACGTTCTCCCTCGACACCCCCGGCGACCACATCAACACCGTGGGCAAGGACAGGTACGTCCAGATCTACCTGGGCCACCGGGTCGGCTACGTGCGCCGGGCCGAGGTCGACGTCCTGCGCTGAGATCTGTCGTCCTGGACCCCGCGATCCGGGATAGTCCCGGGCGATCGGGTTGCTCTGAGCCACGCGAAGCAACCGTTTCGCCCGGGACTATCCCGGCCAATGCCCCGCCCCCTTCGGGTGAGTCGCTAGTTTTGCCCGATGCGCAAGGCACTGGACGTCGCGCGGCGACTGGGCGTGAGTGTCCTGGTCGCCGGGGTACTCGGCCTGCCCTTGGCGCTGGCGTGGGCGACCACCCACACCGAGGTCACCGAGAAGATCGGGACGTCGCCGACGACGTTCACCCTCACCACGCAAGGCCACAGCGAGCTGCGGCTGGGCATCGCAGGCACGGTGTACCTGCCGATCTCCAAGGGTCCGCTCGGGATCATCGCGACCCTCGACGGTCCCGGCGATCCCGGAGCCGGAGACGGTGACCTGGCGGCGTACGTGCGCCCGGAGATGCTGGAGCTCTACACCGGCTTGTTCCACGACCCGAAGGCTGCGGTCGACGAGTACGTCTCCTTGGTCGAGGCGGAGTTCCGCCATCAGCTGATCCGCTCGATCCTGGTCGTCGCCGGAGTCGGAGGCCTGGCGCTGTTCGCGCTGCACGAGCTGCTCCCACTGCGGCTGACCCGAGACACCCGGCGCGACGCGATCCGCCTCGGCCTGTCCGGCGTCCTCGTCCTCGGCCTCACCTCCGGTATCGCCTGGGTCCAGGTGCAAGGTGGCGAGATCGGACGGCCGATGTCGGACGGCACCTACCCACTGACCGCACTCGACGGGTCCGCGGCCGCCGGGGCGACCACCGACAGCCCGGTACTGCGGGTCCTGCTGGGCGGCGCGATCTCGAAGGCACAGGTGCTCATCGACCGGCAGGAGGCCGACGAGCGCAACTACCGGGAGACCGCCGAGGCCGGTCTGGCCGCGCAGGCAGATCTCATGGAAGGGCCCCGCGAGGGCGAGCTGGCGGTGATGATGCAGTCCGACATGCACTGCATCACCACGATGATCGAGCTGCAGAAGCGTGTGTTCTCGATGCTGTCGGACGCCGACGGCACCTCCGAGCGTCCGGTCCCCTCGCTCCTGGCGATCGCCGGCGACCTCACCACCAATGGCACCGCGGCCGAAGGCGTGTGCATCCGCGACGAGGCCGCGATCGCCGATGGCGCACCGATCGCGGCGATCTCGGGCAACCACGAGTCGGCGGTCAGCGAGGAGCAGATGGCCGACGCCGGCATGACGGTGCTCGACGGATCGGTGCAGGAGATCGGTGGATTCAAGATGCTCGGCGACGGCGACCCGTCACGCACGGAGCTGTTCGGCGCCACCCAGCAGCGCGGCGAGGAGAGCCAGGCCGACCAGGGCCGGCGGCTTCGCGACGTCGCCGAACGCGATCGTCCCGACCTCGTCCTGATGCACGAGGGATACGCCGTCCAGTCCTTCCTCGGCATCGACTCGGTGACCCGGTTCCTCGACGAGGCCGAGCAGCACGGGCGCGACCCGAGGACCCGGGTCGACGACGGCATCCCCGATGTCCCGGCGTCCGCGGTCTTCTACGGGCACTGGCACCGATCAAGGGACCCCCAGGTGATCTGGAACGACGACGGCACCTGGACCTTGATGATGGAGCTCGACACCAGTGGCGGAGCGGTGGCGACCCCCACTCTCAACAACTTCTCCACGCCGTGGTCGAGCCCGCAGCAGGCCGCGTCCTTCCCCGTGCTCTTCATGGATCAGGACAGCCGGCTGATCACCGGCTACCAGCTCTACCGGTTCGCCACCGACGGCACCGTCACCGTCGAGCCGCGCGTCGACGTCGGCGAGTAGCTCGCCCACGCCGACTAGGTTCGCTAGGTCGGCAGCCAGGAGACGTGGCCGGCCAAGGCGGCGTAGCCGACGAAGGCGCCGACGTCGAGCAGGGTGTGGGCGACCACGAGCGGTGTGACGCGACCCCAACGCCGATAGAGCCAGCCGAACAGCAGGCCCATCACGAAGTTGCCGACGAAGCCGCCGATGCCCTGGTAGAGGTGGTAGCTGCCCCGCAGGACGGCGGCCGCGACGATCGCGGTGGACTCGCGGCAGCCCAGCTGCCTCAACCGCACGATCACGTAGCCCAGGACGATGAATTCCTCGAGGACGGCGTTCTCGAGCGCCGAGAGAACCAGCACCGGCACGTGCCACCACACCGAGGTGTCCAGGCCGGAGGCTGCGACGGTGAGGTTGAGGCCGAGGGCGTGCATCAGCAGGTAGAACGCCAGGCCGGTGGAGCCCACCACCGCAGCGACCGCGGCCCCGCGCGGCAGGTCGCCCCATCCCGCACCGCGGAACCAGACGTCGCGAAGGCGGATGCCTGACCGCACCAGCAGGTAGCCGGCCAACGCCACGGGCACCACCGCGAAGCCGATGCCCAGCAGCTGATAGGTGAGGTCGAGCCACGGCCGGTCGGGGGCGTAGGAGGAGTTCAGCGTCGTCGTCTGACCGGAGATCCCGCCCGGCGCCGTGGCCGCCGCGATCAGGCGGACCGCCGAATAGATGCCCGACTTGCCCAACGAGACCGCGAGCACGATCGCCAGCTCGATCACCAGCAGCCGCCTGCTCGGCATCAGACCGACGCCGGGGATGGCCGGCTCGGTTCCCGGGCTCGTCGACTGGCTCGTCACGGGCGCCATTGTCCCCCGCGTGCCCTCGGGCGTGTCTTCCTATTGCTGGTGGATGCCGGCGTCGTCCAGGTCGTGCGATGACGGTGCCGCAGGTACGTCGGCATACCGGGCGTATTCAAAGCAGCTGCGGTGTCCGTCAGCGTGCGGACTGGGCGGCGTCCGGCGCCGCCATGAATTGGGAGACAGGCCCGGTCCTGGGTGAGCAGCCGATGAGCGCTTGCTGAGCCTCCGGCGTCCTACGCGGGATGCCGGGAACGGCCGCAACCGAGTGCGCAGGAGACCGAGCGCGGCTCGCCGAGTCTTGGGGACTCGGGTGGACTAGACAGCCTCCGTTCCTGAGAAGCGATTTGACGTCTTGTTGACGTTCGGTTCGCGGGTCGGGGCTGTGATTCTCGGGAGCTTCCGGGGGGTTGCATGAGCATTGTCTGGGCGAACCACGCCTTCACCAGCAAAGGATGGGGATCGGGACCCACTGCACTACTCGCACGTGACACCGCGCGCCGGGTCGGCGCATACCTACGCCGACTCGGGCCTGCCGCGCCTGTCGCGACAGCCGGTGACAGCGACGTCGACCTGCTGCGCGCGCGCCTGGATCGCGAGCAGGAGAGGCTGCACGAGCTGCGGGCGACCGTCGCCGGTCTCGTCGCGACCCATCGTCTGCTGCGTGACGACGGCGGCCCGGCTCTCCCCGCGGAGACGGTGGCGCGGCTGAGCCGGATGTACGACAGCGAGTTGAGCCGCCTCGAACGGCTTCTCA
Organism: Nocardioides epinepheli; assembly: GCF_037936805.1. Classification (NCBI taxonomy): domain Bacteria; kingdom Bacillati; phylum Actinomycetota; class Actinomycetes; order Propionibacteriales; family Nocardioidaceae; genus Nocardioides; species Nocardioides epinepheli. Next base: position 26,804 of record NZ_JBBMMC010000018.1, read on the forward strand.
CTGCGCAGGACGACGGCGCGACGCCTGCCGAGACCGATCTCGGCGAGGTCATCGAGCCGCTCGTCACCAGCCTGGTGGCGCGCGGCCACGCCGTGCGCTGGGACCCGATGCCCGCACAGGTCGCCGCGCCCCGGGACCACGTCGCGGAGATCGTTCACATCCTCTTGGAGAACGCCGTCCGCCACGGTGGGGGCAACGCGGTCTCGATCGAGGTGCGCCCCGACGGACAGCGGGTGCGGATCGTCGTCAGCGACGAGGGCGCCGGCGTCGACCCTCGACTGGCTCGCACGCTGTTCGAGCGCGGACGACGTCGCGCCGACTCCCCCGGACAGGGACTCGGCCTGCACATCGCACGCCGGCTTGCCCAGGAGTGCGACGGCCGGCTCGTCCACGAGTCCAGCACCACCGGTGCGCGATTCGCGGTCGATCTGAGGCAGGTGAGCACATGCCCCGCGCTCTCGGCCTGACTCGGATAGTCCTCATCGAGGACCATGCGCTCTTCGCCGAGGCGCTCGACGTCGCCCTGACGCTCGAAGGCCACGAGGTGCGCCGAGTCTCGCCGTCGGACCCGCCCATGACCCACGCGCAGGTGCTGGCAGCCGCGGTGCGGGGGCGACCCCGGATCGCGCTGCTCGACCTCGACCTCGGACTCGGCGGAGATGGCGTCGCGCTGGTGGCCCCGCTGGTCGAGGCGGGCGTTGCTGTCGTCGTCGTCACCGGGTCGACCGATCGAGCCAGGTGGGGCGACTGCCTGCGCCGCGGCGCCCGCACGGTGCTGTCCAAGTCGACGCCGCTCAACACCATCCTCGCCACGATCCGACGCATCGTCGATGGCCAGCGTGTCCTGCCCCGCGAGGAGCGCGACCGGCTGATCGCGATCTTCCACGAGGAGAACCGCTGGCACCAGGAGACCAGGCAGCGCCTGGACTCGCTGACCACCCGTGAACGCGAGGTGCTCGCCCGGCTGATGGCGGGCAAGACCGTGCGCGAGATCGCCCGGGAGTCCTACGTGGCCGAGGCGACGGTGCGGACCCAGGTGAAGTCGATCCTCGCCAAGCTCGAGGTCTCCTCCCAGTTGGCGGCGGTCGGCACGGCGATGCGCGCCCGGTGGCGCGCGCCGGTGCTTCGCGAACTGCATTGAGTCCGGCCTGCCCGAGCCGCGCGCGTGCCGGGTTGTCGTCACTCCGTTTGGGGATGCGCCGCGGCTTCGCGAGGTGAAGGCTGATGCGTGCATGCGGTAGGTGGTCCGATCCCCCGCGGACCCCCGATCAGCCGTGGTGCGCCGGGGCCTGCCGTACCGAAGTCCACCACGGCGCCGGGCCGGCAGGCCCCCGGTCCACTTTGTGCTGTCGACGTGCGTCAGGAGCGCTACGGCGCTCCACTACGATCGACTTGCGGCCCACCGTGAGCCGCCCGGTGGTCGCCGCTGTAGGGAGTCCGGGGAGGGCTCGTGCACCTCATCATGATCCGGATGCTCGGCGGCCTGGAGGTCCTGCGTCCTGATGGCACCCTCGTCGAGCCCCGCGCCTGGCGCACCGGCAAGACCTCCGACCTACTGCGCCTCCTCGCACTGGACCACGGCCGCCCGGTGCGCAGCGAGGGCCTCCTAGCCACCTTGTGGCCCGACGTGCCGCCCGAGCGCGCACGAGGCAGCCTGCGCACCGCCAGCAGCCAGATCCGCAAGGTGATCGGCACGCCGTGCGTAGTGCGCCAACCGGGCGCGCTCGTCCTGGAAGGTGCCTGGGTCGACGTCGGGCACTACCACCGCAACGGCGCCGAGGCGGCCGCGGCCTTCCGCGCCGGCGACATGGAACGGGTGATCGCGTTGACCCGGATCGCAGAACGCCACTACCGGGGCGACTTCCACGCCTACGACGACCAGGCCCCCTGGGCCGTCGCCGAGCGCGAACGGCTCGCGCTGCGCCGTCACGAGATGCTCTGCGACGCCGCCGAGGCCGCCCTTCACATCGGTCGCGCCCGCGACGGCCTGGAGTTCGCCGGTACCGCCGCCCGCGTCGACCCCTCGTCCGAGACCGCCCACCGCCTGCTCATGCGCGCCCACGCCGACCTCGGCGAGACCGGGAGCGCGCTGCGGGTCTACGAGGCCTACCGTCGCTATCTGGCCGACGAGCTCGGAGCCGACCCGTCCGAACAGACCCGTGCCCTCCACCTCCAGCTGCTCCGTGGATCGGGCTGAGCAGAGCGGGTCGACGAGCCCCCGGACCGACCTCGATGCGGACCCCGCTCAGGGGCTGAGGTAGTGTGCACTCGCCCCGTTCGCGGGGCTTCGGGCTGTAGCGCAGCTTGGTAGCGCACTTGACTGGGGGTCAAGGGGTCGCAGGTTCAAATCCTGTCAGCCCGACCGAAGACCTACGGGCCGCCACCTTCGCAGGTGGCGGCCCGGAGTCGTCTTCGAGGAGTTTGCGGCTCGCGACGCCGTGCAGTGTGCGCGCATGTCCGATGACTGGAAGATCCTGACCGACACCAATCCCCGGTTGCTGCGCGGGGGGAACGAGATCGAGGTCGGCCAGCCGCACTCGTGGACGCGCCCCCTGACCGACGAGCTGACCGGCGAACTGCCGGTGTTCACCGGGTTGCTCGCCAGTGCCGAGGTCACCGACGTCACCGTCGACGGGCAATCCCACGAGCTGCTGGGCTGGGGGCCGGAGCAGTCCCAGTCCCGCCGCCTCTGGCTGTGCCCGAGCCCGCCGACCGACGTACCCGAGCGGCTGCCGGCCGTGCAGGCCGCACTGTTCGGCGTCTTCGGCGGCATCGGCATCACCGCGAACGGTCCCGAGGAGGGCGCCGGCGGCGAAGACGCTCGGCTGCTCAACAGCACCGGCGCACTCACCGCCGCCCTGGCCCGCTCTCCGATCTTCCGCGACAGCGTCGATGACTACCGCTGGATCTGGGAGGACGACGGCCTCGACGTCCCGATCGACCCCGACGACTACGTGACGATCGACCGCGAGGCGAACGGGAACCTCACTGTGGCCCACCGCGAGACCGGGGCCGTGCTGCTGTTCCTGCCCGACCACGCCCGCGGCGACGTCGAGGTGCTCGACGGGTGCCCCGAGATGTCGCTGTACACGGCCGCGGAGACGCCGGACCTGACGACGTGGATCGAGACGCTGGCGGCGGAGTGGAGCGGCGACGCCGAGGCCTGAGTGGCGGATCGCCGGGACACCCCACCAGGGCGGATGTCCCGGCCAGGTCGAGCCATTAGGCCCTGTGCCTCCTTCGGGACCCTACGGAGGATGGATGTGAAGCATCCATCCCCGATCGAGGAGGCCACGATGACCACCAATCCCCTTCGAGACCAACCAGTTGCCGACGTCGTCGTCGGTGTCGACGGGTCTCCCGCGAGCGTGAACGCGGTTCGGTACGGGTTGAGGGAGGCCAAGCGCCTCGGCGCCCGGCTCCGTGTGGTCCACGTGACGCCGGAGTATGAGACCTTCGCCTACCCGTTCGTCATCCCCGACGTCGAGCTGCTCGACACCGGACGCGCCATCGTCAAGGACGTCTGCGAGCGGGCGGACGCGCCGGACTCGGGGGTCGAGATCGACGTGGTCGTGCGCCGTGGGCCGCGGGTCGCGACGCTGAACGGCCTGGCCCGCAATGCCTCCATCCTCGTCGTCGGTGCCGACCGTCAGTCGATGCCCGCCCGCATCATCACCGGCAACATCACCGCCGGCGTCGCCGCGAGCTCGGCGGCCCCCGTGGTCGTCGTACCCGAGACGTGGCGGGCTGAGGAAGCGAGCAAGGGCAAGGTTCTGGTCGGCATGAAGGCCGGCGCCCAAGGCCATGAGCTGCTCGGCGAGGGCTTCACCCTCGCCGATGCGCGGGACGCCCGGCTGGTCCTGCTGCACGCCTGGAAGCTCCCCTCCGGATACGACGACGTGGTCTCCGACCCCGTGTCGGTCGCCGATTGGGAGACGCGGGCTCGCGGCGAGATGAGCGACCTCGCCGTCGACTGGGAAGCGGCGTTCCCCGCCGTGCCCGTCGACCTCCAGGTGGCTCACGACCAGGCAGCGCACGCCCTGATCGAGGCCTCTCGGACGGCCGACGAGCTCGTCCTGGCTCGGCGGGCTCGCGGGATCACCGCGGCGCTGCACCTCGGTGCCACCGCCCGCGCGGTCCTCCGCGGCGCCCAGTGCCCCGTCCGCATCGTCCCCCCGGGCCACGCGGTGAGCATGCCCGACCTGGTGCTGGAGTCCTCCGGCGCCGCGACGAAGTGAAGTAGCGGCCGCGTCCCACCCATTCGACGCTGACCCGTCCGCTATAGCGGACGGGTCAGCGTCGAATTTGCGGTGAGCCGTCCGCTATAGCTGACGGGTCGGCGTGCAGGAGGGTTGCTTACCCGCGCAGTCGAGCGCCGCCGGCGGCCGGAGGACCGTCGTAGAACCCGGAGGCGGTCACGATGGTGCCGGCGCGGCCGGCGAGCATGTCCTGGACGTCGTCGAGGGCACCGATCCCGGCGACGCCCCCGGTGAGCTCGACGAAGCGGCACACGGCGTCGACCTTGGGGCCCATCGACCCGGCGGGGAAGTCGATGGCCCGCAGGCCTCCCGGCGTCTCACGGTGGATCGGCGCCGCCTCGGCCGTGCCGTAGCCGCGCATCACCGCGGGGACGTCGGTGAGCACCAGCAGGGCGTCGGCGTCGAGGGCCTCGGCCAGCACGGCGCTGGCCAGGTCCTTGTCGACGACGGCCTCCACCCCGCGCAGCTCGCCGAGCTCGCCCCGGACGACGGGCACCCCGCCGCCCCCGGCGCAGACCACCACGGCGCCGCTCTGCAGCAGCAACCGGATGAGCCGGGTCTCGACGATCCGCTGCGGCCGGGGCGACCCCACCACGCGCCGCCAGCCGTCGCCGTCGGGTCGTACCGTCCACGAACGCTCGGCCGCGAGGGCGCGCGCGGTCCGCTCGTCGTACATCTCCCCGACGAACTTGGTCGGGTTGTCGAAGGCCGGATCGGCCGACTCGACCAGGGTCTGGTTGATGATCGCGGCGACCTGCCGGCCCGGCAGCTGATTCTGCATCGCCTGCAGCAGCCAGTACCCGATCATACCCTGCGTCTGCGCGCCGAGCACGTCGAACGGGTACGGCGTCGTCAGGTGCGGGTCCGAGGCACTCTGGAGCGCGAGGACCCCGACCTGGGGCCCGTTCCCGTGCGTGACCACCAGCTCGTGCTCGGCGGCCAACGGAGCCAGCGCCGCCACCGCCCGCCGCACGTTGGCCTCCTGGACCGAGGCATCCGGGCTCTGGCCCCGTTGGAGCAGGGCGTTGCCTCCCAAGGCGACGACGACGCGCACCTCAGCCTCCCAGGGTCGCCACGAGCACGGCCTTGATGGTGTGCATGCGGTTCTCGGCCTGGTCGAAGACGATCGAGTGGCGCGACTCGAAGACCTCGTCGGTCACCTCGAGGGCCGACATGCCGGTCTGCTGGAAGATCTCCTCCCCCACCGTGGTCTCGCGGTCGTGGAAGCCGGGCAGGCAGTGCATGAACCTCACGTGCGGGTTGCCGGTGGCCCTGATGGTGTCCATCGAGACCTGGTAGTCGCGCAGCAGCCCGATCCGCTCGTGCCAGGTCTCCTTCGGCTCGCCCATGGACACCCACACGTCGGTGTATAGGAAGTCGACGTCCTTGACGCCGGCATCGACGTCCTCGGTCAGCTCGATGCGTGCTCCGGTGTCCTCGGCGATCTTGCGGGCCGTCTCGACGATGTCGTCGTGGTTCCACAGCGCGCGCGGCGCGACCATGCGGACGTCCATCCCCAACATGGCGCCACCGATGAGGAGCGAGTTCCCGACGTTGTTTCGCGCGTCGCCGAGGTAGGCGAAGGCGATGTCGCGGTCCCGCTTCCCGGAGTACTCGCGCATGGTGAGTGTGTCGCACAGCGTCTGGGTCGGGTGCCACTCGTCGGTCAGTCCGTTCCACACCGGCACCCCTGAGTACTGGGCCAAGGTCTCGACGTTCTCCTGCGAGGACCCGCGGTACTCGATGCCGTCATACATCCGGCCGAGGACCCGTGCGGTGTCCTCCATCGACTCCTTGTGCCCGATCTGGGATCCGCTCGGGTCCAGGTAGGTGACCCGGGCACCCTGGTCGAAAGCCGCCACCTCGAAGGCGCACCTCGTGCGGGTAGAGGTCTTCTCGAAGATCAACGCGATGTTCTTGCCGGTCAGCCGTGGCTGCTCGGAGCCGGCGTACTTGGCCTGCTTGAGCTCGGCTGCGAGGTCAAGCAGGAAGCGCCACTCCTTCGGGGTGAAGTCGATCTCCTTGACGAAACTGCGATTGCGCAGGTTGAAGGCCATCGTGCTCAGATCCCTTCTCTCTCGATGGGGCAGGTCATGCAGCGCGGGCCGCCGCGGCCGCGCCCGAGCTCGCTGCCCTGGATGGTGATGACCTCGATGCCCTTCTTGCGTAGGTAGGTGTTGGTGGTGACGTTGCGCTCGTAGGCCATGACGACGCCGGGCTCGATGGCCAGCACATTGCAGCCGTCGTCCCACTGCTCGCGCTCGGCGGCTCGGACGTCCTGGGTGGGCGTGAGCACCCGGAGCTCGTCGATCCCCAGGGCTTCAGCGATGACGGCGTGCATCCGCTCGGGCTCGTGGCGGGTCACCTGGAGGTCCTCCCCCGAGCCCTTCTGGATGGTGTACGACGGCAGACCCCCGAGCCCGGCGTACTGCGTGATGGTGTGGTCGTCGACCATCGTCATCACCGTGTCGAGATGCATGAACGCGCGGCGCTGGGGCATCGAGAGGGCGACGATCGTCTGCGCACTGCCGTGGTCGAAGAGCCGTCGGGCCAGACGCTCGACGCCTTGGGGCGTGGTGCGCTCACTCATGCCGATCAGGACGACCCCGCGGCCGAGGACCAGGATGTCGCCGCCCTCGGTGGTGGCCGCACCATTGGCGGTGCCGTCCGCCCAGACGTCGAATCCGCCCCCGGCGAAGAGCGGGTGCCACCGGTAGATCGCCTCGTAGTGGACAGTCTCGCGCATCCGGGCCCGCTTGCGCATCGAGTTGATGGACACCCCGCCGTAGATCCAGGCGGAGGTGTCGCGGGTGAACAGGTGGTTGGGCAACGGTGCGAGCAGGAGGTCGTCCGGCTCGAGGGCCTCCACGACCACCGAAGAGATCGCGGGGATCCGCTCGAGCAACTCGCGCTTGGTCATGCCGCCGATGAGGAACTCGGTCAGCTCGGCGTCGGGCATCGCGGCGAACAGCTCTCGGAGCCGGTCGACGGCCAGCGGGCCGTAGACGCGCTCGGTGAGCGCACCCTCGAGGACGTGCTTGCGAGCCTCGGGGATGGCCAGGGTCTCGCGGAGCAGATCCTCGAGCAGGTGCACGGTGACACCTCGATCGCGCAGAGCACCGGCGAAGGCGTCGTGCTCCTGTTTGGCCCGTTGGACCCAGAGGACGTCGTCGAAGAGGTACTCGTCCTTGTTGGTCGGGGTAAGCCGCTTCAGCTCGAGGCCTGGGCGATGCAGGATCGCCTGCCTGAGCCGGCCCACTTCGGAGTTCACCTGGAGCGCCATTGCTCCTCCTTCTGCTCGGGTTTCCTGCCTTCAGCCAACCCCGGACGACGTCGATCGCGGAGGGCCGAAAGTCCCAAGCGTCGGGGTCGGTCGGCACCTCTCAGGAATCGGCGTCGAGTGGTTCGTTGGTATCGCTCAACGACGAGCGGAGAGGAAAGTCCCATGTCCATCATTCGCCGAGATCGTCCGCCCGTCGCGGACGGCCCTGCGGGAGAAACCCCGCAACCGAAGACCTTCCGGTTCCCGAGCGCGTTCACCGTGCTCGCCGGGGTCACCATCGCCGTCTGGCTCCTCGCCTTCGTCGTGCCGACCGGCGCGTACCAGGTCGACCCCGAGTCCGGACGCCCCGTTCCCGGCAGCTTCGAACACACCGACAAGGCGCTGTCCTTCGGGGACCGCCTGATGGAGCTGTTCCTGGCCCCGGTCAACGGTCTCTACGGAGTCATCAACCCCGACGGCTACATCGGTCCCTACGAGACGGGTGAGCTGTACGGCGCCGCCGGCGTCTTCCTCTTCGTGCTCGCCATCGGCGTGTTCATCACGATGGCGATGAAGACCGGCGCGATCGACAACGGGGTGGCACGGGTCGCGTCCCGGATGCGCGCTCACGGTCCGGTGCTGATCGCGGTGCTGATGGTGCTCTTCTCCATCGGCGGCACCACCGAGGGCATGGCCGAGGAGACGTTGGGCTTCTATGCACTGATCATCCCGCTGATGCTCGCGATGGGCTACGACCGGATGGTCGCTGCCGCCACGATCCTGGTCGGCGCCGGCATCGGCGTCCTCGCCTCGACGGTGAACCCGTTCGCCACCGGAGTCGCCTCCGGCGCGGCCGACATCTCCATCGGCGACGGCATCGCTTTCCGGCTCCTGATGTACGTGGTGTTGGTGCCGGTGGGCATCTGGTGGGTGCTGCGCTACGCCAAGCGGGTCCACGCGGAGCCCGGGCGCTCGCTGGTCGGTGCGGTCGAGGGCGACGACGAGCTCCGCGCGCAAGGCCTCAAGGAGGTCGGCCGGCTGCCGATCCGTGAGCGCCTCGTCCTGTCGGTGGTCGGTGTGACCTTCGCCTTCATGATCTTCGCGATCGTGCCGTGGGCCCAGGTCATCCACGGACCCGACGCCGAGAGCTTCGGCTGGCAGCTCGACTGGTACTTCCCCGAGCTCGCCGCGCTGTTCATCGTGATGTCGATCGTGGTCGGGCTGATCGGCGGGCTCGGCGAGAAGGGCGTGACCGACGCGGTCGTGCGGGGTGCCGGGGACTTCATCGGCGTCGGCCTGATCATCGTGCTGGCCCGCGGCGTCACGGTCATCATGAACAACGCCGAGATCACCGGGACGATCCTCCACTCGATGGAGAACGTCGTGAGCGACACCTCGTCGTGGATCTTCGGCGGACTGATGTTCCTCATCAACGTCCCCCTGGCGTTCCTGGTCCCGTCGACGTCCGGCCATGCCGCACTGGCCATGCCGATCCTCGCGCCGCTGGCCGACTTCGCCGGAGTCAACCGGGCCATGGTGGTCACCGCCTTCCAGTCGGCCTCGGGCGTCGTCAACCTGATCACGCCGACCTCGGCGGTCGTGATGGGCGGACTCGCACTGGCCAAGGTCCGCTACGACCAGTACCTGCGGTTTGTGCTGCCCCTGGTCGGGATCCTGCTGGTCCTGGGCACCGCGTTCGTGGCGATCGGTGCCGCGATCTCCTGAGTCGACGGCGGGCCGCCTCTCCGCGGAGGGGCGGCCCGCCCGTGGGCCTGCGTGGCCCGGACCACCGGCGACCTCCAGTGATCTAGCACGATCTGGCGAGGACGAAGGCCGGTTCGTCGGCGGGGTCGGTGCGGTCGCCCCCACCGACCAACCGACCAAGCGACCAAGCCACCAGGCGACCAGCATCCCCGCGATCAGGAGGTGGGCGGTCGATCGATCGGGGGCGGCGCGGCGTCGCCCCGAGCCTCGCCGATCCCGCGGCGGAGGCCCGTGCGCACGGCCAGCGCCGCCGCGAGGGCACTGAGAAGCCCGAGCTGGACCGCCCAGCCGATCCGTCCGACGCGCCGGTTGGTGCAGGCCGAGTCGAGCATGGTGTAGCTCTCACCGAAGGTCGATACCGTCGGCTCCCGGTCGAAGTCGATCGTGTCCGCGAAATCACCCGGATCGTAGGTGTCGCTCAGGACCGACTTGCAGGTCCCCTCGCCCGCCCAGCCGCTGCCCGAGAGCTGGACCGACGACGACGTCACCAACAAGACCATGGTGACGATCGCGAGGATCACCGAGATGGCGGCCAGGCTTCTGGCTAGGTTGCGCACTCGCGGGTGATGCCCCCCGGTCGTCACTCGAAACCTCCGGAGCCGTGCACCGACGTGCCTGCTCCGCAGACCTCGCCGCCGGGCCCACGGTGCTGCCCGGCGGCGAGATCCGCAGCGATCAGTCGGTCGACTGTGCGGCCCGGCCGAGCTGGTTGCTCAGCTGGCGAGCAGTCACCGGGTCACCGGCGCCGTTGTACATGGCATTGGTGACCATGGTCCATGCCGCGCGCGGCCAGGACCGGAAGGTGATGTGACCACCGGCGATCGTGGTCTGCCCGTCACCGACGTCGAAGGTGACCACGTTCGCCGCCGACGACAGCGCCTGGGTGCCCCTGGCGTAGCCACTGACCAGAAGGTTGTCGTCGGCCGGGTAGGACGCCGCCACGCGGCCCGGCCCGGTCAGCCGGAACGCCGGGTCGTTGTTGAACCAGATCGGCCAGTTGGCGGGCATCCCCCACGCGGTCGGCTGGGCCGGCTTGTAGGTCTGCTTCAGCAGCGCCCCCGGGGCCGTCATCGTGTTGCGATCGGACGGCGTCACGTTCTGCACCGGCAGGTTCAAGATCTCCTGCGCGGTCGTCGACGAGCTGCCCAGGGCCACCAGGTTGCCGCCGCCCTCGACGAAGGCCCGCAGCTTCGCGGGCGAGTCGGGGACGCCGCGGGCCCAGCCGAACCGCGGCGGGTACTTCGCCGGGTCGAGGCCCTCCGTCAGCCGCGCCCGGGTGATCCCCGGCGCCATCACGATGGTGTCGAACTGGCCCAGGTCGGCGTAGTCGTCGGCCTCGACGACCTCGTAGTCGACGCCGTTCTGCTCCAGCTGCCACATCATCCAGCCGCCCGGCATGTTGTTCGCCCCACGGATCAGCCCCACCTTCGTGGTGCTCTGCAGCTTGATCGCCTTCGACGACGGCAGCTTGAGTGCCGCATAGAACGGCAGCCCGGTTTCCCTGCTCACCGTAGTGAGCACCGCTCTCGCGGCGGGTGTCGACGGCACGAGGAGAGCCCCACGAGGCAGGGTCGTGCCCACGACGGGCGTGGTGTTCTCGGCGCGGTACATCGCGATTCCGGCCTCCTCCAACGCTGTGATGACCATGCCGAGTCCGTACGAGCGCGGGCCGACGACGTAGGCGCCGTTGCGCCCCGGGTTCTGCGGGAGGGTCACCGGCTGCGGGGCGACCTCCTCGACCACGGTCGTGGCGACGTCGGGCGCCTTCGCGGCGGCGTCGACGTCGACGCCGAGCAGGAGCGCGACGTTGTCGGTCGTCTCGCTGTAGGGCAGGATCAGCGGGCACGTCGAGCACTTGCGGGCCGACTCCGGGTACTTGTCGATCCGGAGCAGCTGTTCGACCCAGCGCCCCAGCGGCTGGTCGGTGCGCAGGATGTAGGAGCCCTTCGGGTAGCGGGTCCCGTCGACCGTGAACGCTCGGCTGGCCCGCTCGATGCCGACCTTGCCCCGCTCGAAGATGCGCAGGAAGTCGGTGAGGGCGTACGGATCGCGCTGGTTGGCACTGACGATGTACGCCGCCGCGCCGACCGGCGTCTCGCTGTGGCTGTTGACCAGGTACATGTTGTTGTACAGCCACTCCTGCGGGTTGCCGGCGACGCTGTCGAGCCCGGAGTAGAGCGCGGTCTCGCCGTACTCGACGACCTGCTTGAACGTCCAGGTGTCGGAGTCGTAGGCCATCGGCGAGCGCAGCGTCGCGACGGCCGGGTTGAGAGTCTGCTCTCCCTTGTAGGTGTAGGCGAGGTCGCGGGCCGCGGCCACCTCCGTGAGCCAGGTCGTGGTGCCCTGGAAGGTGCTGTAGCCCATGACGTCGGCGTTCCACATGATCCCGTAGGCGTCGTCGGTGGACGCACCGGCCTTGCCAGCCGCGATCAGGTCGCGATTCGCCTCCTGCCCGATGCTATTGGCCGAGGAGACCGTGAGCGGGTCGAGGACCGGAGTCATCGGCTCGTCCCACGGCGGCGACCAGATGCGCGGGCTGTTGGTCCCCGCCTGGTGCATGTAGTGCTGCACCGTGGGCCGGTACTGCTGCTCGAGGCCGACCCGGATCAGCGACTCGGCCTGGGTCATCATGAACCAGTCGCGGTTGTTGTCGTGGCCGACGTACTTCTGGTACAGGTCGGGGAAGGTCCGGTTGTAGTCGGTGCCGGCCGTCTCGTTGAAGTAGTCGATCACCCGGTTGTGACCGTCGGGGTTCTGCGAGGGCACGATGAGGACCACCAGCTCATCCAGGATCCGGTCCGCCCAGGCCGAGTCCTCGGTCGCGAGCCGGTGGACGGCGTTGATCACCGCCGGCGTCTGGCCGACCTCGGTGGAGTGGATGCCGGCCTCGATGTAGTAGACCGGCTTGCTGGTCTCGGCCAGCTGCTTGGCATAGGCGTCTCGATCCATCCCGGCCTCGGCGGCCTCGCGGGTCATCACCGCCGGATCGCTCAGGCGGGCGTTGATGTCGAGGATCTCGTCGAGTCGCTCGAGGTTCTCGGTGGAGGAGAACCGCACCACGGGGAACTCCTCCCCCTCGGTGGTCTCCCCTACAACCTCGTACTCCATCTCAGGCGACTTCTCCGCCAGGAGCTTGAGATAGTCCTTGATCGGGCCGAAAGCCGGCAGCCTGCCCTCATCGCCCATCGCGAAGCCGAAGAACTCCTCCGGCGTAGGAACGTCGATCCGTGGCTCCGCGGCCGCGACGGCGCGCGCCGATGGACCGCTCGCCTCGGATCCGGTCAGGCCCCCCACGCCGGTGACCGCCAAGGCTGCGGCGGCGACGACTGAGACCACTGCTCTTCGTGACATCGCTGGTGTCCGTCCTTTCCGTCCTGGCGGCCCAATCCGCCCTGATCAGCAGGTGCGCTCATCCTTGGACCCCCGATTCGACGGGGTCAACGACCACGGGGTGCGTCCTGGCAAATTGAGACGAACCGCGGTAAAGCCGGTCCGGACACGCTCATTCGTCCAGACCGGCGATCTGAATGGCAGCGCGGCCGAGACACGCGCGTGACCCGCTCTCGCGCGCTCACTCCTCGACCGGGGCGGTGCACCTGGCGCTGTGACACGGGACACTGACGCCGTGGTGGAGCAACCGGGAGCCCCCGTGGACACGATCGACCAGGCGATCCTGCGCGCACTCACCAAGGACGGTCGTGCCTCGATCCCCGAGCTGGCGCGCGACCTGCACATCTCCCGGGCCAACGCCTACGCCCGCGTGCAGCGCCTGGTCGACTCCCACGCCCTCGACCGGTTCACGATCGACGTCGATCCGGCCGCGCTCGGCCTGCGGGTCGCGGCCTACGTCGGCCTCAAGGTCGTCAACCACCACTGGCAGTCGATCTTCGACGAGCTCAGCACCATCGACGGCGTCGACCACGTCGCCCTGTGCACGGGAGAGGTCGACGTCATGGTCCTGCTGCGCGCCAGTGACGTCTCCACCCTGCGCGACCTCGTCCTGGAGCAGATCAGCCGCATCGAGGGCGTGCTGAGCACGCACACGACGTTGATCTTGGAGGAGCGTCGCTTCGGCGTCGTCCCGGCCGAGGAGTGACGAACCCGCTCCGGATCGGTCGCCAAGGTCCGTGGGATCGGCCAATAGCATCGCGGCGTGCTGAAGTTGAACCAGAAGACGGCGTCCGTGCTCGCCACTGTGGTGCTCGTCGCGACTTCCGGCTGCAGCGGGGACGACGACGCGCCGGATGCCCGGCCGACCGAGTTCTCCATCGCCGGCGGGCTGGCCGAGCTGCCGGCGCCCGAGGGCGACAGCGCGATCCTGGTGTCGGTGGCCGACCTGCCGGCGGTCGCCCGCGCCAACGGACTGGACCGACCCGACGACGAGGTGTCGGCGCAGTGGCTGGCCGGCATGACCGGAGGCGATGCCGACGCTGCGGCTGCCGTGGTGCTCCCCGGCGGCTGGGACGTCGTCGAGCCGAACGACTTCACCGAGGCGACCGGCTTCTCGTGGGCGGAGGCGGACCGGGTCGCCGCCTACTCGTCGCCGCCGCGAGCCTTCACCGTGTTCAGCGGTCACCTGGCCGAGGGCGACTTCGGATCCGAAGTCGCCGAGCTCGACGGCTCCGACGGGGTCTGGACGTTCGGCACCGGCGAGGACCTCGCCGCGAACCCGGACGGCGACCTGCGCGTCGACCGCCTCGGCAGGCCGGTCCGGCTCGCGCGGGACGGGGACGCCGTCGCCGTGTCGCTGACCACCGGCGCCGCCGAGCAGTGGCTGAGCGGCGACGGCGAGCGCCTCGAGGAGGATCCCTCTTTCAGCGCCATGGCGGATGCACTCGATGATGCCGGTGCGATGTCGGCGGTGCTGGCGGCGACGCCCGGAGGCTCCGACGGGCAGGCGGTCGGCTGGCTGGGCGAGCGACGCGCCGTCATCGTCCACGACACCGCGTCCGAGCACGACGCGGCCGCACTCGTGGCGCCACTGGAGCGCGCCTACGTCCGCGGGCGCAATCCGATCGACGGCACCCGCTACCGCAAGGTGCTCCAGACCGACGACGTCACGGCCGTCGGGCGCACCGTGGTCGTGACGGTCACCCTCCGGTCGCAGGTGCTCCTCCCCTACTCCCTGCTGCAGTCCCGCGCCCTGCCTGCTCCCGACTGACCGCTCACGCGACGGCGCACACCAGCCCCTCGGTGAGGTCGTGCCAGATCAGATCCACGTCGGCGAAGCCGGCCTCACGCAGCGCCTCGAGGTGGAAGGCGCGGCTGGGCGAGTCGGCCGAGACCCGGCCGGCGAAGATCGCGTCGTGGGCCGCGACCTCGCTGGCGAACTCGGGGGTGGCCCGCACCCGGTCCCACCATGTCTCCCAGTCCAGCGCGCCGTCCGCGACGGCGCGCTCCTCGCGGTCCTCGCCGATGCGGCGCACCAGGTCGGCGACGGCGCCGCCGGGACGGCGAGTGGGCAGGTAGTCGCCGTTGAGCAGAACCCCGCCGGGACGGAGCAGGGCGTGCGCCTGGGCGTAGACGGCGCTCAGCTCGGCGCCGGTGAGCCAGTGCAAGGCGGTGGTCGAGACGACCGCGTCGTAGGCCGCGTGCGGCAGCAGACCGGGCCAAGAGGGGTCGCGCAGGTCGCCGGTGAGCCAGGTCGGCCGACGTTCGGCGTCGGCGAGGTCGAGTCGTCCGAGCTCGACCAGCAGCGGATCGAGGTCGAGGGAGGTGACCTCCGCCCTCGGATAGCGGGCCAGGACGCGTCTGGTCGCCGATCCGGGGCCACAGGCCAGGTCGAGCACGCGCAACGACTCGCCCTGGTGTGGCCGCACTCGACCGAGCACCTCGACCATCAGGTCGAAGCGAGCCTCGCGCGCGGGGATGTAGACCTCCTGCTGGCGTTCCCAGGCGGCCACCAGGTCGCGGGCCAAGGCGGCGCGGTCCGAGACGGCTGCGTGGTCCTCCACGAGGTTCATGCGGGCACTCCGATCGGTGGGTTCTGGGCCGTCGAGGGGAACCTCGTGGCGGCTTCGAGCAGGCGGACGGTCTGAGGGTGCGACGGCGCGGTGAGGATCTGCTGAGCCGGTCCGCTCTCGACGAGGCGGCCCTCGTGCATGACCGCGATCCGGTCGGCGATCCGGGCGAGCACCGCGAGGTCGTGGGTGATGAACAGGCACCCGGTGCCCAGCCGGTCGCGCAGCTCGACGAGCAGGTCGAGCACCTTGGCCTGGACCGACAGGTCCAGCGCGGTGACCGGCTCGTCGCACACCAGCAGTCGTGGCTCCACCGCGAGGGCGCGCGCGATCGCCACGCGCTGGCACTGTCCGCCGCTGAGCTCTCGTGGGCGGCGACCGCGCACCGACGGGTCGAGGTGCACCAGCTCCAGCAGCTCGGTGACCCGCTCGGCCCGCTGGGTCCGCGGGACGGAGCGGGCGATCGCGAGGGCCTCGCCGATCGCGGAGCCCACCGACCGGTGCGGGTCCAGGGACCCGAACGGGTCCTGGAAGACCATCTGGGCGCGCCGCCGGTGTCGCCGCCGTTCGGAGGCGCCGAGCGCCGACAGGTCGACGTCGTCGAGACCGATCGTGCCCTCGTCGTGCCGGTGCAGGCCCACGACCGCGCGGGCCAGGCTCGACTTGCCGCAACCGGACTCGCCGACCAGGCCGACGATCTCGCCGGCGGCGACGGTGAGGCTGACGCCGTCGACGGCGGTGAGTGGTCCGCCCGAGCGGCGGCGGTAGCGCAGCGTGACGTCCTGGATCCTCAGCATCGGGCCTCCGTCGATCGTGTTGTTGCTCTGGTCCCGGCTCTGGTCTCGGGAAGTCGGGGTACGGCGTCGAGCAGGTCCCGGGTGCGTGGATGGGTGGCGTTCGGCAGCTGGTCGGCCGCGATCTCCTCGACTGCGACGCCGTCGTGCATCACCAGCACCCGGTCGGCCAGGTGCGCCACGACGCCCAGGTCGTGGCTGACCAGCACCAGGGCGAGTCCGCGCTCGCGCTGGAGCCGCCGCAGGAGCTCGATCACCTCGGCCTGGGTGGTCGCGTCGAGGGCGGTCGTTGGCTCGTCGGCGACGACGATGTCGGGATCGCCCGCGAGGGCGGCGGCCACCAGCACGCGTTGGCGCATGCCGCCCGAGAGCTCGTGCGGGTAGCGGTCCGCGACGTCCTCGGGGTGCGGGAGTCCCGCCGCCCGGAGGAGCTCGACGACGCGCTCGCGCGCCTGGTGTCCCTTCGCGGGCGGGCGGAGGCCGTCTGCCACCAGCGCCCCGACTCGGCGCAGCGGGTTGAGCGCGGCGTACGGGTTCTGGAACACGACCGCGATCTCGGCACCCCGCACTGCTCGCAGCGTGTCCTCTCCGGCGCCGACCAGCTCGGTCCCGGCCAACCGGGCGCTTCCGCGCACCGCGGCCCGGTCTCCCGCGAGGCCCAGCGGTGCGAGACAGGAGACGGTCTTGCCAGATCCGCTCTCACCCACGATCGCGAGCACCTCGCCGCGGTCGAGGGTGTAGTCCAGGCCCCGCACCGCCGCGACCGGGCCGTCCGGGGTGTCGAAGTCGACCCGCAGATCGCGCATCTCCCACAGCGGGACGGGTCGTCCGGTCTTGGCCGCTGTCTGCGCGCGGCCGCGCTTCGGGCTCGTCGACGGCGTCGGCCTGGGCCGGCGGATCCGCAGCCGGCGGAGCTCGGGAGCGACGCCCAGGTGCTCGCTGAGCAGGTTGCCGGACAGGGCGACCACGGTGATCGCGACACCCGGCGGCAGCCACAGCCACCAGGCTGTGGCCAGGTAGGGCCGGGACTCCACGAGCATCTGCCCCCACTCCGGGGTCGGCGGGGTGATGCCGAGTCCGAGGAAGCTCAGGCCCGCCGTGGCGAGCACCACGGCGCCGACGTCGGTGCTGGCGAAGACCAGGGCCGGTCGCGAGGCGGTGGGGATGACGTGGCCGAACAGGACGCGCAGCGGGTGGGCTCCGAGTCCGACCAGCGCCTCGGAGGCCGCGGAGCGGCGGTAGCCGAGGACGGCGCCCCGGGCGATCCGGGCATAGGGAGCCCACGCGACGATCGTCAGGGCGAGGATCAGGTTCGGCACGCTGTTGCCGCGGATCCCGATGATCGCCAGGGCGAGCAGCAGGGAGGGGACGCTGAGCGCCGCCTCCACCGCCCAGGTGACCAGGCGGTCCACGATCCCGCCCGCGAAGGCGCCCACCGCACCGATCGTCACGCCGACGACGAAGGCGAGCGTCATCACCACCGCCGCCACCGAGAGCGAGGTGCGGGCGGCGAACACGATCCGGCTGAGCTGGTCCCGGCCGAGCTGGTCGGTCCCGAGCCAGTGGCTCGTGCTCGGGCCCTCGAGGCTGGCGGAGAGGTCGGTCGCGCTCGGGCTGGCCGGGGCGAGCCACGGTGCGAGCGCCCCGACCACCGCGATCAGCACCAGCGGCAGGGCCAGCATCAGGGCGCGCGGAAGCCGGATGCCGGATGCGGCGGCGCCGGATGGGGCGGTGCCGGTCATGGCGTCTCCTCCCGGCGCAGCCGCGGGTCTCCGGCCACCTGCAGCAGGTCGGCGAGCCGGGTGATGAGGACGAACCCGATCGCGAACACCAGCACCGCGGCGAGGATCGACCAGTTGTCGCGGAACTTCACCGCATCGACGAACCAGGCGCCGAGCCCGGGCCAGGCGAAGACGGTCTCGACGATCACCGTCCCGGTGAGGATCATGCCGACCTGGAGCGCGGTGACGTGCAGCGTGGATCCCACCGCATTGGGCAGCGCATCGCGCCACACGACCGACCAGGTCGACCGGCCCCGCGCCCGCGCGGCGCCGACGTAGGGCTGAGCGAGGGCGTCGGCGAGGGCCACCGCCACCACCCTGCTGATGATCGCGCCGGCCGGGACGGCCAGGACCAGCCACGGCATCACCCAGGACGCCGGCCCGCTCTGGCCGGAGGTCGGCAGCAGATGCAGGCGCTCGGAGAGGAAGGCGATCAGCACGAAGGCCAGCCAGAACGGTGGAACCGACGCGCCGAGCAGGGCGCCGAGGCGAAGCAGCCCGGGCAACGGACCGCGCCGAACCACCGCCGAGACGATCCCGGCGCCGAGGCCCAGCAGGATCGCCAGCACCGCACTCCCCCCGGCCAGGAAGAGCGTGCGCGGCAGCCGGTCGGCGATCTCCTCGGCCACCGGCCGGCCGGTTCGCTCCGAGCGGCCCAGGTCGCCGGTGACGGCGCGGGAGAGCCACGCGCCGTACTGCACGACCAGCGAGTCGTCCAGGTGAAGCTCGTCGCGGATCCGGTCGATCTGCTCCTGGGTCGCCCCGGCCCCCGCCTGACGCACCGCGATGGAGGTGGCGCTGTTGCCGGGCGTCGCACGCACCAGCGCGAACGCGGCGAAGGTGACCACGAGCAGCACCACGACCGCCGACCCGAGGTGCCGGATCAGCGCCCGCCCCACGAGACCGACGCCGCGTGCGCGCTCGGTCCGGGCCGTCTGGCCGGCAGTGTCGGCGCGGGTCAACCGAGCGTCACGCCGGTCAGGTCGAGGTGGTACTCGTGCGGGGGGATCTCGAAGCCCTTCACGTCCGAGCGCACGGCGTAGTACCGGGGCGGGCTGGTGATCGGGACGAAGGCCACCTCCTCCTCGAGCTCGTCGTAGATCGCCTGGTAGGCGGCGTCGAGCTCGGCCGGCTCCTGCGCCGCGACCGCCGCGTCGACGAGCGGGTCGAGCTCTGCGGAGGTCCAGATCGGGATCTCCACGCCGGTCTTGAGGAAGGACAGCGCGGTGTTCGTCGGGTCGTAGGGCGCACCGTAGGTCGTGGCGAAGGTGAGGTCGTAGTTTCCGGCGGCCTGCTCGTCGAAGTAGGCGGCACCGTCGACCACGCGCAGCTCGACCTTCACCCCGATCTTGCCCAGTGCGTCCTGGAGCGCCTGGCCGGTCGTCCGAGCGTCCAAGGTGCCGTGCACCGGGTCGGAGACCAGCAGCAGCTCGAGCTCCAGCGGGGTCCCGTCCTTGGCGCGGGTCTCCCCCTCCAAGCGCCAGCCGTCGTCCTCGAGGGCCTGCGCGGCGGCCTCGGGGTCGTAGTCCCGCTCGACCCGGTCGCCTGCGTGCGGTACCGCGGGAGGGAACAGTCCGCGGGCGACGTGGTCGGTGCCGCCGTAGAGGACCTCGTTGATCGACTCGACGTCGGTGGCCAGCGAGATCGCCTCGCGCACGGCGCGGTCGGCGAGCGGTCCGCGGGGGTTGAAGATCAGCGACATCGTCGTGTCGGCATCGCCGCTCAGCAGCTCCAATGACGAGTCCGAGTCGATCTCCTGTGCCTCCACGGCGTTGATCGGCGAGAGATAGCCACCCCCGATGAGGTCGACCTCGCCGGCACGGAGGGCCGAGAGCCGGGTCTGGGAGTCCGGCATCACCCGCAGCTCGACGCGGGCAAGCTCCGGCTTCTCGCCCCAGTACTCCTCGTTGCGCACGAACGTGGCGCCGGTGTCGCTCTCGGAGTCCAGGACCCACGGCCCCGTGCCGATCGGCTCGGTGTACTTCCCCTCCGGCGCCGAGGCCGGGCTGACGAAGCGCACCGGCCGCACGAGGGATAGCTCGTGGAGCAGCGGCGGGTACGGGTGGGACAGCACGAGCTCGACCGTGCGCTGGTCCGGGGTGCGGATCTGCGAGATCGCCTCCGAGCTGCCGAGGAACGAGAACTCCTCGCGACCGGCCCATTGCTCGAGGTTGAACTTGGCGGCCGCGGCGTCGAACGGGGTGCCGTCGTGGAACCTGACGCCCGGACGCAGCGTGAAGGTCACGGTGCGTCCGTCCGGTGAGGTCTCCCACGACTCCGCGAGCGCGGGCTCCGGCTCGCCACCCTCCCCGTAGGCCACGAGCGGCTCGTAGACGAGATCCATGGCGTGGAACTGCCCGAGGAAGTCCCAGGGGTTCAGATCGCCGATCTCCTCGGCGACGGCGACCCGGATCGTGTCGCGATCCTCGTCGCCGCCGGCGGACGTCGAGCCGCACGCAGCGACCGTGAGCGCCAGGACGAGGACGGCGGCGATCGACCGGATCCGTCGTCGGCGAGGCGGCTGTCCGGTTCCCGGGCGCGGGCTGCTCCTCATGTCGGGAGGTGTCCTCTCGGCGTGATCGCTCTCGCAGATCAATCGTTATTGCATCTCTCATGCAATAACCCGAGTCTAGGCAGGGTCCTCCCGCGCCGGGAAGCCGGGGGCTACTGCCCGGCCTGGGGCGGACGCTTGTTGCGGTCCTTGAGCTTCTGCACCGCGGACTTGATCTTCGCCTGGTTCTGCGGCTTGCGCGCCTCACCGATCGCCTTCGCGGCGATCCCGGACGCGGCCAGCTTCTTGAAGATGCTCATGGGGAGAGGATAGTCAGCGGAAGTCGCGAGAGGACTGACGTGACTGGAGGACCGCCCCAGCGCCGGGAACGACGTCGTCGAGCGGGGAGACCCGGTCTGCGACCAGGTTCGTCACTCCCTCGGAGCGCTCCAGGATCCCGCGGACGACGACGGCGACCCGGTTGCGGGCGGCCTGGCGGTGGGTCCGCATCACTCCGGGCGAGCACACCACGTTGAGCATCCCGGTCTCGTCCTCGAGGTTGAGGAAGGTGACGCCCATGGCGGTGCCGGGGCGCTGACGGTGCGTGACCAGCCCTGCGACGTGCACCCGGCGCTGGGACTCCACCGCCTCCAGGTCGCCGATCGAGCGGATCCCGGCGCGGCGGATCTCCTCGCGCAGATGCGAGACGGGATGGCGCTCGGGCGAGATGCGGGTCGCCCACAGGTCGGCGAGGGTGAGGTCGACCTCGCTCATCCCCGGCAACGTCGGTGCGGCCGGTGCGGGGGTGGTGCCGGCGATCTGATCGCGCCGCTCGGCGAACCCCGCTGCCCACAAGGCCTGACGGCGGTCGAGCCCGAAGCACTCGAAGGCCCCCGCGGTGGCCAGTGCCTCCAGCTGAGAGGAGCTCAGGTCAGCACGGCGCGACAGGTCGGTGACATCGCCGAACGGCGCTTCGTCGCGCGCCGCCACGATCCGCTCGGCGACGTCGGTGCCGATCCCACGCACGGCGTCGAGCCCCAGGCGCACCGCCCACCGCTTGTCGCGGCGGTGGGCGCCGGTGGGGTCGGGAGTGCCCGGGCGCCACTCGACCCGCTCGAAGCGCGGTTGCAGACAGGCATCGAGGCCGGTCGGCCCCCGGTCGACGTCGGCGCCCTCACCTGGTGCCTCAGGCTCCAGCTCTGCCTGCGCCCCCGAACGCAGGACGTCGGGACGGCGCACGTCGACGCCGTGGCGCCGGGCGTCGCCTACCAGCGACTGCGGTGAGTAGAAGCCCATCGGCTGGTTGCGCAGCAGCCCGGCCAGGAACGCCGCCGGATAGTGCAGCTTGAACCACGAGGAGGCGTAGACGAGCAGGGCGAAGCTCAACGAGTGCGACTCGGCGAACCCGAAGTTCGCGAAGGAGAGGATCTTGGTGTAGATCCCGTCGGCCTTCTCCCCCACCAGCCCGCGGCGCGCCATCCCGGCGTACAGCTTCTCCTTGATCGACTCGATCCGCTCCACCCCTCGCTTGGAGCCCATCGCGCGGCGCAGCAGGTCGGCGTCGTCGCGCGAGCAGTCGCCGAGCGCCACCGCCATCGCCATCAGCTGCTCCTGGAACAGCGGCACGCCGCGGGTGCGCTCGAGAACCGGCACCAGATCGGGATGGTCGTAGACGACCTCCTCCTTGCCGGTGGCGCGACGCACGTAGGGATGGACGGCGCCGCCCTGGATCGGACCGGGCCGGATCAGGGCGATCTCGATGGCCAGGTCGTAGAACTCTCGCGGCCGCAGCCGCGGCAGGGTGCCGATCTGGGCACGGCTCTCGACCTGGAAGACCCCGATCGAGTCGGCGCGGCAGAGCATGTCGTAGACGGCCGGCTCCTCCTTGGGCATCGTCGCCAGCGTCCACGGCTCCCCCAGGCGCTCCTCGATCATCCGCATCATGTGATCAAGGGCCCCGAGCATCCCCAGCCCCAGCAGGTCGAACTTCACCAGCCCCATCGACTCGCAGGCGTCCTTGTCCCACTGCAAGACGGTGCGCCGGTCCATCCTGGCCCGCTCGATCGGGCACACCTCGCCGATCGGCCGCTCGGTGAGCACCATCCCGCCGGAGTGGATGCCCAGGTGGCGTGGGGCGCCGAGCAGTTCGTCGGCGAGCGCCAGCACCGGCGCCGGCACGTCGACGGCCTCGGCGCCACCATCGCCGACCACCGCGGCCGACCAGCCGTCGATCTGCTTGGACCAGGCATCCTGCTGCCCCTGGGAGTGACCGAGCGCCTTGGCGGCGTCGCGGACCGCCATCCGGGGGCGGTAGCCGATCACGTTGGCGACCTGGGCGGCGTTGCGACGGCCGTAGGTGTCATAGACCCACTGGATGACCTCCTCCCGGCGGTCGGAGTCGAAGTCGACGTCGATGTCGGGCTCCTCGTCGCGGTGGGCGGAGATGAACCGCTCGAACGGCAGGCGGTAGAAGACCGGGTCGACGGCGGTGATGCCCAGCGCGTAGCAGACCGCCGAGCTGGCCGCCGATCCCCTGCCCTGGCACAGGATCCTGCGCTTGCGGGCGAAGTCGACGATGTCGTGGACGATGACGAAGTAGCCGGCGAAGTCCTTCTCGGCGATCACCCGGAGCTCGTGCTCGAGCCGCGCCCGGGCCGCGGTCTCCTGCGGGGTGCCGGCGTAGCGCTCCTCGAAGCCGGCCAGGGAGAGCTCGCGCAGCCACGAGTCGGCGGTGTGCCCCTCGGGGATCCGGTGCTTGGGCAGCGACGGGGAGGCCTTGCGCAGGTCGAAGGCGAGCTCGTCGGCCAGGGACACGCTCCGAGCGACGGCGTCGGGATGGTCGGCCAGTGCCCGGGCCATCTCCGCCCCGCTGCGCAGATGCGCGGAGGCCGAGAGGTCGAGCCAGCCGTCGAGCTCGGCGAGGCTGCGCCTGGCGCGCACGGCGGCCATCGCCGAGGCGAGCCGGTGCCGCGCAGGTGTGGCGTGATGGACGTTGCCGGCCGCGACGACGTCGAGACCATGAGTCCGGGCCAACGCGGCGAGCGCGGCGTTGGTCTCCCCCGCACCCGGTCGCGGGGACAGCTCGACGAGGACGTGCTCGAGCCCGAAGAGCGCGGTGAGCCGGTCGAGCTCCGCCGCGGCGGCGCGGGGGCCACCGCGATCGAGAGCGGTGCGGATCGCTCCCTTGCGGCAGCCGGTGAGGATCGTCCAGTGCCCGCGGCCGATCTCGCCGAGTGCGGCGAGGTCGTAGACCGGCCGGCCCTTCTCATCGCCGGCCAGATGCGCCTCGGTGAGCGCCGAGGCGAGCCGGTGATAGCCCTCGACGCCGCGGGCGAGCACCAGCAGGTGGGTGCCCTCCGGGTCGGGGACGCCGTTCTGCGGGCCGCTCAGCCCGAGCGACAGCTCCGCGCCGTAGACGGTGAGCAGATCGTGGTCGGCCGCCGCCTCGGCGAGCATCGGGGCACCGTAGAAGCCGTCGTGGTCGGTGATCGCCAGCGCGTGCAGCCCCAGGCGCACCGCCTCCTCGACCAGGTCGGCCGGCGAGCTGGCGCCGTCGAGGAAGCTGTAATGGCTGTGGCAGTGCAGCTCGGCGTAGGGCGTGACGTCGGCGGGCCGCTCGATCGAGCGTCGGTTCGGCCGC
This sequence comes from Nocardioides epinepheli, assembly GCF_037936805.1. NCBI lineage: Bacteria > Bacillati > Actinomycetota > Actinomycetes > Propionibacteriales > Nocardioidaceae > Nocardioides > Nocardioides epinepheli. The sequence goes on from NZ_JBBMMC010000018.1 coordinate 50,755, forward strand.
GCCTTCTTGCGTCGCGAGATCGGTGCGTCCTCGGCGCCGCCGCGTCGCGGCTGACCGCTCAGCCGGCGTTCGAGCTCGGCCCAGGGCATCTCGGGGTTGTTCCAGCCCATCAGTCCCGGCCCATCAGTCGTAACCCGCCTCGACCGACCAGCCGTCCGCGCCGCACAGCAGCAGCCAGGCCTGTCCGTCGGCTCCGACCACCTGGAACCACGAGCGCAGCCCGGCACCGCCGGCCCACCAGGACTCATCCGCCGGCCACGGGCCGGCCCACGCCGCCACCGGCTGCCAGCCGGGACGCTGCCCTGCCCCCACGACCCGGAACCGGCGCGGCTCGGTGGTGACCGCCCCCCGCTCGGTGACCGAGACCACGTGGCCGACCTCGTCGACGACCTCTGCGCCGAGCGGGTCGGCGAAGACCCGCACCGGCGGCGGCCCAGGCACCCGGCCCGGCCACGGTCGGTCGCGCGGACGCAGCCCGACGGGACGCTCCCCCCACGGCACCGAGGTCTGCCGCGACGCCGGTCCGCGACCGCCCTGGAGGACCGGACGGCGCACGGCGTCGAAGCCGATCATCCCCTGGACCCGGGCGACCCCGCGCTCGACGAGGTCGTCGGAGCCACCGCCCCACAGTGCCTCGCCGTGCGCCGCGGCCGGCTCCACCGTCTCGGGCACGAACCGAACCCGCTCGATCGGCGCCCGGACGCCGCCTCCGCGTCCGGAGGTCTTGCGCGAACGCAGCCCGGCGTCGGGCTGGAGCTGCCAGTGCACCCGGTCGACCAGGTCGCGGGCGCCGAAGTAGCGCGGATGCAGCCAGGTGCGCGCCGAGACGATCGCACCGTCGGCCTCGGCCTCCACGCGGACGCCGGTGGCCACCAGCTGGCGTGAGCCGAGCTGGGTCACGAACCGCTCGGCGGTCGTGCGGACGCTGAAGGTCACCGCCTCGACCGACTCCAGCGGCGGCTCGAAGGCGACCTCCGCCTCTAGCTCGGGCGGCGGCGTGCGTGCGGCGAACACCGCCGCGTCCTCGCCGCGCGCCCGACGCCGCACGGTGGCGCCGTAGCGGCCGAGCCGGTGCTCGACGGCGTCGGCGGGCAGCGCGGCGAGGTCACCGAGGGTGGGCAGGCCGAGCCTCTTGAGCAGGCTCACGACCTCGCGGCCCTCGGGGCCGTCGGCCTCCAGGACGTCGACCGGCAGGCCGCGCAGGTAGGCCGCCGAGCCGCCCGGCGCGACGACCTCCCATCCCTGGAGCCGGGCGCGGCGCGCCGACTGCTCGGCGGTGAAGAGGTCGTCGGCGATCCCGATCCGCACATCCCAGACCGCGGACTCCACCAGCGCCTGGGACACCGTGGCCGCGGCGTTCTCCTCGGTGCCGAACCAGCTGCCCGGCGCCCGGACCGCAAGCAGCCCCGGTCGCAGCGCGGCCACGCCGGGGCGCAGGTCCTCCACGACGGCGAGCACCGGCTCGAACGCACGGGCGTCGCGGTCGGGGTTGTCGGCGAGCAGCACCAGCTCGGGGCAGCGCGCCTGGGCGTCGCGGCGACGCTGTCCGCGGCGGACCCCCTCGGCGCGGGCGGGCTGGTTGCAGGCCTCCACGATGTTCGCCGACAGCACCGCCGCCGACGTGTGCGCGGCGTGCTCTCCCTCGGCCAGCCCGGCGACGACCGGCCAGTCTGGGCACCACACGACCATCACCCGCATCGTGATCCTCCGGGTCGCACCGCGCTCATCCGGTGGCCTGCCGGATCACCTCGAGGTCGAGCACCTCGCCGGAATCCCCGGACTCACTGGGCTCCCCCACCGGCGCGAGCGCGACGTCGAGACCCGGAAGCCACAGATCTGCCCTGACCGGCGGGCGGGCGCCACGCCGGACGGCGACCCGGGCACGGCGTTCGCGCAGGCGCCCGCCGCCCGCGTCGGCACCGGACCAGTACGACTCCTCCATAGACAGCCTGGCCTCGCAGCGCGGCCACTCGCCCCACACGATCAGCGCCGAGGAGCGGTGCCGCAGCCGCGACTCCAAGATGCCGGCCGCCTTCTGGTCGACCCGCGCGGCAGGCGGCCGCAGGACGACCACGCGTAGCACGTCGATCAGTGCGGCGGTGACCTCCAGCCAGTGCTCACCCGGGTCGGGCACCAGCACCGTGCGGGAGAGCTCGACCCCGAGGTCTGCAGCCGCCTCGGCTCCGAAGTCGGGGCACCCGGCGAAGCCGACCCACTCACCTGCCTGCGAGGCCCCGGCGGCGAGGGCGAGACCGAGCGCCGCACTGTCGACGGAGTAGGCGGCGCCGGCGTACAGCGGGACGAGCTCGGCCAGCGCGGGAAGCGTGGCGATCGGCTGTCGTGCCGGCTGCCGTTCCATCGCCGCGACCTTCTCTCGCAGCTGCTCGAGGACCGAGCGAGAGGGATCGAGCGTGGACGTGAGGGGCACTCCGCCATGATCGAACACCTGTTCGAACAAATCAAGCGGAGGTGCAGGTGGACCGGTCTCGGAACCGGAGCGGTCTGGACCGCGTCCATCTTCCATGATCCATCGCTCGCGCAACGCCTCGGCCCCGGCACTCCTGTGCCTGCTCCTGCTCTCCGCCTGCGGCGGCGAGGGGGACGCGACCAGCGGTGACGACCGTCGTGATCGGGACGAATCACGTGTGCAGACCAGCGGCGACTTCGACCAGGTCGCCCTCGCGGTGAGCGTGGTCTCCGCCTTCCCCGATCCGGAGGTGCAGGAGGTCCCGACCCCGCCGTCGATCCGGATCACCGGCGACGGCTCCTTCCGCGCCTTCGACCACGTCGAGGGCGAGACCCGGCTGCTCACCGGGCAACTGGAGCAACCGGAGCTGAGCGACCTGCTCAGCGAGGCGGACGCCCTGGCCACCTCGGGATACGGCGACCCCGGACTCGACGGCAGCTTCACCACCGTGACTCTCGGCTCCGCCAGCGGCACGACACCGCGCGCGATCGAGGTGTGGGTGCCGGAGGCACAGGGCTACGAGGGCTCGGCCGCCGAGCGTCGCGGCGAGCTCGTCGCGTTCTTGGATCACGCCGCCGATGCCGTCCGCGAGGCCGGCCGGACCTGGGAGCCCGACCAGTGGTTCCTCATCAGCTCCGAGCAGTACGCGGGCCCCGGCGGGGAGCCGTTGCCCGTCTGGCCGCTCGACGACGTCGATCCACTCTCCGGCGAGGCCCTCTCGCACCGGCTCGGCTGCCAGGTGATCGACGCCGCCACCGCGAAGAGGGTCCGCGACGTGCTCGACACCCAGAGCTCCCCATCGGCTGGCCCATCTGGATGGACGATCGACGGTGTGCCCTACAGCCTTCGGATCGTCCCGGTCCTCACCAACGAGACCTGCGCCGAGCTCGAGCCGTACCGCTACCCGATCGAGTAGCGCTCACCTCTTGCGCCGCTCCCGCACCCGCTGGTTGATCACGATCGGGGTGCCGACGAAGCCGAACTCCTCGCGCAGCCGCCGCTCGATGAACCGCTCGTAGGATGCGTCGAGCTTCCCGGAGGTGAACAGCACGAACGTCGGCGGCTCGGTGCCCGCCTGGGTGCCGAACAGCACCTTGGGCTGCTTGCCGCTGCGGACCGGGTGCGGGTGCTCGGCGACGAGCCGGCCCAGGAAGGCGTTGAGGGCGCCGGTGCTGATCCGGGTCTCCCAGCCCTCCAGGGCCTTGTCGAGGGCGGGGACGAGGCGGTCGACGTGCCAGCCGGTGCGCGCGGTGATGTTGATCCGCGGCGCCCACTGCACCTGCACCAGGTCCCGCTCGATCTCGCGATCGAGGTAGTAGCGGCGCTCGTCGTCGACGAGGTCCCACTTGTTGAAGGCGATCACCAGCGCCCGTCCGGCCTCGCGCACGGTCTGGATGATCCGCAGGTCCTGCTCGGAGATCGACTCACCGCCGTCGATGACGAGGACGACCACCTCGGCCCGGTCGATGGCGGTGGTGGTGCGCAGCGAGGCGTAGTACTCGTGCCCGGACGCCTCCTTGACCCGCTTGCGGATGCCGGCGGTGTCGATGAAGCGCCAGGTGCGTCCGCCGAGCTCGATCAGCTCGTCGACCGGGTCGACGGTGGTGCCGGCGGCGTTGTCGACGACGACGCGCTCCTCCCCGGCGAGCTTGTTCAGCAGGGAGGACTTCCCGACGTTCGGCTTGCCGACGATCGCGACCCGGCGCGGGCCGCCGGGCTCCTTGTCACGCTCGGGCGGGGTCTCGGGCAGCGCGGCGAGGACGGCGTCGAGCAGGTCGCCCGATCCGCGGCCGTGCAGCGCCGAGACCGGCCACGGCTCCCCCAGCCCGAGGTTCCACAAGGAGTAGGCCTCGGCCTCGGTGCGCAGGTCGTCGACCTTGTTGGCCGCGAGCACCACCGGCTTGCCCGAGCGGCGCAGGATCTTGACGACCTCCTCGTCGGCGTCGGTGATGCCGACGGTCGCATCGACCACGAAGAGCACCGCGTCGGCCAGGGAGACCGCCACCTCGGCCTGGGCGGCGATACGCTGCGCGAGGCCGCGGGCATCGGGGTCCCAGCCGCCGGTGTCGACCACGGTGAACGCGCGTCCGTTCCAGTGGGCGTCGTAGGAGACCCGGTCGCGGGTGACGCCGGGGACGTCCTCGACGACCGCCTCGCGGCGTCCGATGATCCGGTTGACCAGCGTCGACTTGCCGACGTTGGGGCGGCCCACGACGGCCAGGATCGGCACCGGTCCGTCGGTCTCCTCGAGGGACCCGCCGTCGAAGGTGGGCTCCTCGCCCAGGTCGTGCTCGGTCATGCTGAACTCTCCGTGACGCCCCCGCCGGGGTCTGGTTCGCGCTGGTCCACAGGGAGCGGCCCGGGTAGAGAACGCCCGGTGCTGCGAATCGCTTCCTGAAGCTCGGCCCGCATCCGAGAGCGGAGCAGGCGTGAGGTCTTCGCGACATCCTCTCGCGTGCGCGGCCAGGGCACCGCATCGACGTCGATGGGCGCGCCGAGCACCAGGTCGATCCGTGCCTTGCGTGGCGGCAGGGACGAGCTGGCGCCACCGGGCTCGCGGGTGCCGAACATGAAGACCGGGACGACGGGCGCGCCGGTCACCATCGCGAGGTAGGCCGCGCCGCGGTGGAACCGGTCGAGGTCGCCGGCGCCGCGGGTGCCCTCGGGGAAGATCCCGACCACTCCGCCCTCGCGCAGCACCCTGAGCGCGGTGCGCACCGCGCGGGGGTCGGTGTGGAACCGGTCGAGCGGGATCTGCCCGGTCAGCCGGAGGAAGCCGCCGAGGAGGCCCTTGAACATCTCGATCTTGGTGAGCGCGTGGGCCGGACGCGGGGCGAAGATCGCCAGCAGCGGACCGTCGATCACCCCGATGTGGTTGGCGGCGAGCACGACCGGCCCCGTCGCCGGCATGTGCTCGGCGCCGAGCACGTGCACGTCGAAGCGACGCCGGATGAGCCACCTGGTCGTCGGGCGGCCGCCGTGCAGCAGCCAGCGCGTGGGGGTGCGCAGGTCGTCGGTGCGCGGCAGGTCCGCGCGCGCGGCCGACTCGCCCCTCATCGCGGGACGAGGCCGACGAGCAGGTCGATCACCTCGTCGAGGGTGCGCGTGGTGGTGTCGATCTCGACGGCGCCGTCGGCGCGCACCAGCGGTGCGGTCGCCCGGCCGGAGTCGATCCGGTCGCGGTCGCGGAGGATCTGCTCGGTCGCGGCGACGTCGCTGCCGCCCTCCTCGAGCGCCCGGCGCGCTGCCCGGGCGGCCGGGTCGGCGGTGAGGTAGACCTTCACCTCGGCCTGCGGCCACACCGTCGAGCCGATGTCGCGCCCCTCCACCACGATGCCCCCGGAGCCGATGATCTCGCGCTGCTGCTCCAGAAGCCTGCTGCGCACCGCGGGCACGGTGCTCACCGGCGAGACCGCCCGGTTCACCGCGTCGGTGCGGATCTGCACGCTCACGTCCTGGCCGTCCACCGCGATCGTCGGCCCGGTGGGGTCGGTGCCGGAGGCGAGCACCGGCTCCTCGGCCCGGGCCGCGATCGCCTCGGGATCGTGGACGTCGATGTCGTGCCGCAGCATCCACCAGGTGACCGCGCGGAACATCGCGCCGGTGTCGAGGTAGCGCAGCCCCAGGCGGGTCGCCACGCCCCGGCAGGTGCTCGACTTCCCCGATCCCGACGTCCCGTCGACGGCGATCACGATGGTGTCGAGCGATGCCTCATCCCCTGTCACGGGGCGTAATGCTACTGGTGCCGACCGGTGGGGCTACTGGTCGGGAACTGAGCGCACCCGGGTCAGGTCCGAGCGCAGCGCGGCGGCACCGTGCAGGTAGCAGTGGGTGATCTCGGCGCGCGGCAGGTCGGTCTCGACGTGCGCCATCATCCGCACCACCCGCGGCATGGAGCCCTCGATCTCCAGCTCGCGCGCGCAGATCAGCGGCACCTCGCCGAACCCGAGCTGCCGCGCGGCGTAGGCCGGGAACTCGCTGTGCAGGTCGCCGGTGGCGGTGAAGATGACCGAGATGAAGTCATCGACCCCCAGTCCGTTGGACGTCATCACGTCCAGCACCATCTCCGAGACCCGCTCCAGCATCTGGTCCCGGTCGTCGACGTCGAGCTGAGTCGCTCCTCGCACCGCACGCACTGCCATGGCTCCCACCCTAGTGAGCCCCGGCTCCGGCTCGCCTGGCCGCCCGGCTTGTTACTGACCGTTGCGACTTGTTACTGACCGTTGTGACCTCTGACCTGCGCTTACAAGAGCAGGTCAGAGGTCACAACGGTCAGTAACATGCCGCCGCCTGCCGCCGCCAGCAGCCCACGCCCCAGACAACCCTCCTCACCCACCCGGACCAGTACCGTGCGAGCCATGGACGACGGCGACGACAGCGCGGAGCTCGGCGGGTACATCGAGGTGTGGTGGCGCGGGATCGACGACTTCACCTCCCTGCTCGAGAAGCTGGGCCCGGAGGAGTGGAGCGCGGCCACCGACCTGGAGGGCTGGACCGTGCGCGACGTGGCGGCCCACATCGCCCATCTGGAGGCGCTTCTGGCCGGGACGCCCCACGACGACCAGGTGGACGTCGGGGAGCCGGCCCACGTGCGCAATCCGATGGGCACCTTCACCGAGCAGGGCGTGGCGGCCCGCCGCGAGCGAACCGGTGCCGAGCTGGTCGCCGAGATCCGGGACGCGGCGGGCGCACGCCACCGCGATCTGCTGGCCACGCCGCCCACCGACGCCGCGGCACCCGCAGCCGGAGCCTTCGGCGCCCTCGGCTGGGACACGCGCACCCTGCTCAGCAACCGCCCGGTCGACCTGTGGATGCACGAGCAGGACGTCCGGCGCGCCGTCGGCCGCGCCGGAGGGCTGGACTCCCCCGGCGCCGAGCACACCACGCGCGTCTTCCTGCGCAGCCTGCCGGTCGTGGTCGGCAAGCGGGTGGCTCCCCCGCCCGGCACGACGGTCGTCCTCGACGTCGAGGGCGCGGCACCGGTCGCGGTGGAGGTCGGCGCCGACGGCCGCGCCGCCGTCGTGGAGGCCCCCGCCGACCCGACCACGCGCATCCGGCTCACCCGCGAGGCGCACGCGATCCTCGCCGGCGGACGCCGTCCGGCCGACCAGGTCGCACAGACCAGCGACGTCGTGATCGAGGGCGATCAGGACCTGGCCCGGGCGGTCCTGGACAAGTTGGCCGTGACGCCCTGAGACGACCGGCTCACCCCGGCTGGTAGCTCCCGAACGACCACAGGTTGCCCTCCGGGTCGCGCACGCTGCCGCCGCGACCGCCGTAGTCCTGGTCCTTCACCGCTTGGACGACGCTCGCCCCGGCCGCGACCGCGCGCTCGACCACGTCGTCGGGGTCCTCGACCACGAGGTAGGCCGACGAGGCGCCCGGCTCGGTGGCGAAGGCGTCGTCGCGGGCGACGCCGAACATAATGCCGCCGCCGTCCCAGACCCATTCGGCGTGGACGACGGCGCCGGAGTCGTCGCGGTAGGTGGCGTGCTCGCGGAAGCCGATCGTGCTCAACCAGTCGGTCATCGCGTCGACATCACGGAAGGTCATCGAAGGCCAGTGCTTGATGTGGGAGACGTTCATCGACCCAATGTCACTCACCCGCGCCCCCGGCCGCTAGGACGAATGGGAACTCTCGGCTCAGCCAGCGGCGCGGACTGCACCCCGCCAGGTCCCGCCAGTCACGGGCCAGGTGGGACTGGTCCGTGTAGCCGCACCGAGCGGCGACCTCGGCCAACCGGACGCCCCGCTTGACCAGCGCATGGCTGCGCTCGAAGCGGGCCAGGCGGGCGTAGGTCTTGGGGCTCACTCCCGCCTCCGCCCGCACGAGCGCGGTGAGATGGCGGCGGCTGTAGCCGACCTCGTCCGCGACGTCGGCGACCGCCATACCCGCCGCGAGGCAGCGGAAGGCGTGACCAACCTCGGCGCGGGGCACGGCCGCGCCGGCGCCCGCTCGACTCGCCAGCGCGGCGAGGAGCGCATCGGCCACCAGGCTCTCCCACCGCTGCGGCGCCGCCTCGGCCAGCCGCGCCGGCAGTTCGCGCAACACCGGGTCGACGTCGGCGGCGTCGGCCACGACACCGGCCAGGGCGGACGCCGGCAGCCCGAGCAGCGCCCGCGCACCGGCCACGCTCAACGACACCTGCACACCCCGCTGGCGGCCACCGTGGTGGATCTGCGCCGGCAGGTCGTGGAGTCCGGCGAGTCCGCCCCAGTGGCTGGTGCGGGTCGCGGGGCGTCCGGCCCAGCCCACCTGCAGCGGCTCGTCGACCGAGAGGATCAGGGTCAGGCTCGTCGACGGCATTCCGGTGTGCACCCCCGGGTCGCCCACGACGTCGTAGGCACGGAGGCTGACCACCCCGGGCGGGAGCATCGGTCCAGACTACGCAGTCAGCGCCGCCACCGCGGAGGCGAAGACCTCGGTGTGCCGGTCGACGTCCGCTTCGGTGTGGGCCGGGCAGAACAGCGCCATGTTGTGGAACGGCGTCATCAGCACGCCCCGGTTCAGCGCCCACAGGTGGAAGAAGCCCTCCAGGTCCTCATCGACCGCCGCGGCCGCCTCGGCGCCGGTGCGTGGCGGCGGGCAGAACCAGTACTCGGCGCGGCAGCCCAGCGACTGCACGTGCCAGGGCAGGTCGTGCTCGGCGATCACCGCGGCGACGCCGTCGGTGAACCGCTCGGCGAGCGGGATCGCGACGGCGAAGTCCTCCGCGCGCAGGGCGTGCGACAGCGTGGCGCGGACCGCGGCCGTGGCCAGCGCGTTCCCGGTGAGGGTGCCGCCGACGCCGGCGACGTCGATCTCGTGGCCCAGCATCGGCCCGCGCAGTCGCTCGGCGACCTCGGCGCTCATCCCGTAGGCCGCCACGGGGATGCCGCCGCCGATCGGCTTGCCGACCACGAGCAGGTCGGGGTCGAGTCCCCACGCAGCGGTGGCGCCGCCCGGTCCGGCACACAGGGTGTGGGTCTCGTCGATGACCAGCAGGACGCCGTGCTTGCGCGTGATCTCCCGGACGGCGGCGAGGTAGCCGTCGTCGGGCAGCACGATCCCGATGTTGGTCAGAGCCGGCTCCATCAGCAGGCACGCGACGTCGCCGTGGGCCAGCGCGGCCTCCAGCGCGTCGAGATCGTTGAAGGGCACGACCCGTGTGGTGAGCGCGACGTCGACCTGCGGTCCGAGGGCGCCGGGGCGTGGCCGCACCTCGCCGTCCTCCAGCACGGCGAGGGTCTCGTCGACCGTGCCGTGGTAGCACCAGTCCATCACCGCGATCTTGGGCCGCCCGGTGAGATGCCGGGCGAAGCGGAGGACGAACCGGTTGGCGTCGGTGGCCGACATCGCCAGCTGCCACGCGGGCAGTCCGAACCGGCGCGCGAGCTCCTCGGCCACCCACGCGGCGTCGGCCGACGGCAGCATCGTGGTGATTCCCGATGCCGCCCGGTCGCGCACCGCCTCGGTCACCGGCGCGAGTGCGTGGCCGGTCATCGCACCGGTGTCGCCCAGGCACAGGTCGACGTACTCGAGTCCGTCGACGTCGGTGAACCGGGCGCCGCCGGCGGACTCGAAGAACACCGGGAACGATCCGGGCCAGCGGGTCATCCACGGCATCGGGACCCCGGCCAGCAGATGCTCGGACGCCTGCTGCGACAGGGCGGCCGAGCGCGGGTGCAGCTCGGCGAACCGGTTCTCCTCGGCGGCCCGGAACTCGGCCAGGCGGGTGCGGTCGATCATCACCGGATCATGGCAGCCCGGTCGCGGTCGGGCGAGGGCGCCAGGCCGGATCGTCCTACATGCGGACGCTGTCGAGCAGCGCACCCAGCTCGTCGGAGGTCAGCTCGCGCAGCTCGCCGGAGGGCAGACTGCCCAGTCGCACCGGCCCGAGCTGGATCCGGCTGAGCTTGCGTACCGGGTGTCCGAGGTGGTCGAGCAGGCGCCGCACGATGCGATTGCGGCCCTCGTGGATGGTCAGCTCGACGATCGACTTGGCGGGTTGCGCGGCGAGGATCCGGGCCTGCGTGGGGTGCACCGGTCCGTCGTCGAGCTCGACCCCGGCGAGCAGGGTCGCCACGGTCTCCTTGGTCACCCGGCCGTCGACCTCGGCGACGTAGGTCTTGTCCACCTCGTAGGAGGGGTGGGCCATCTTGTGCGCGAAGTCGCCGTCGTTGGTCAGCAGCAGCAGCCCGGAGGTGTCGGTGTCGAGGCGGCCGACGTGGAAGAGCCGCTCGGGTCGCTCGGCGACGAAGCGCTCCAACGTCGGGCGGCCCTCGGGGTCTGACATGGTCGAGACGACGCCGCGCGGCTTGTGCAGCACCAGGTAGACGTGCTCGGAGACCGGTGGCAGCCGCTGCCCGGACACCCGGATGACGGCGGTGCGCGGGTCGACCTTGGTGCCGAGCCGGGTGACGATCTCGCCGTCGACCTCGACCTCGCCGTCGAGCATGAGCTCCTCGCACTTGCGGCGCGAGGCCACTCCCGACTGCGCCAGCAGCTTCTGCAGCCGGATCAGGCCGTCGTCGTCGGTGGCGACCTCCCTCATTCGTCGTCCTCCGGCTGCGCTGGGGTCACGACGTCCGCGGGACTCTCCTCGGCGGCACTCTCCTCGGCAGGGCCGGCCTCGGGGCCGGACTCGGCGCTCTCCCCGGCGGGAGCCGTTTCGGCGGCAGGCTCGACAGCAGTGGGAGAGGTGGCCGGAGGCGCGCCGAGCAATTCGGACAGCTCGTCGTCGAGGTCGTCCATCTCGGGCAGATAGGGCGCCAGCTCGGGCAGCTCGTCGAGCGAGGTGACGCCGATCCGCTCGAGGAAGTAGCCGGTCGTGCGGTAGAGCGTGGCTCCGTGCTCGCCGTCGCGGCCGGCCTCCTCGACCAGGCCGCGCGAGAGCAGGGTGCGCATCACCCCGTCGACGTTGACGCCGCGGATCGCCGAGACGCGGGCCCGGGTGACCGGCTGCTTGTAGGCGACCACGGCGAGGGTCTCCAGCGCGGCCTGGGTCAGCCGCGCCTGCTGACCTTCGAGGACGAAGCCCTCCACGACGGGGGCATAGGCCTCGCGGGTGTAGTAGCGCCAGCCACCGGCCACGTTGCGCAGCTCGAAGCCGCGGTCCTGCTCGTCGTACTCGGCGGCCAGGACGGCCAGCGCGGCGGCGACCTCCTCGGCCGGGTACCCGACGGCGGTGGCCAGGGTGGTCTCGTCGAGCGGCTGGTCGGCCACCATCAGCACGGCCTCCAGCGACGGGCTCAGCGCGGCCACGGGCACCGAGAGCAGGGCGACGTCGTCGGTCGGCTCGGGCTCGGCCGCGGGGACGGCCTCGGGGACCTCGGTGGGCTCGGGCAGGTCGGTCATGGGCTCTCCTCAGCGGGCGGGGCCGGCAGCGGCGTCCCCTCGAACTCGTCGATCTCGATCTCGAAGTCGTCCTCGGTCTCATCGCCGGTCCAGCGCACGGTGAGCTCGCCGAGCGCCTGCACCTGGTCGAAGGCGACCGCGCCCTCGCGGAACAGCTCGAGCAGCGCGAGGAAGCGGGCGACGGTGGTGAGGGTGTCGGGCGAGTCGCCGCACAGCGCCCGGAACGTCATCGTCCCGCCGCGGCGCAGCCGGTCGACCACGACGCCGGCCTGCTCGCGCACCGAGACGGTCGGGGCGTGGATGTGGTGCAGGGTCAGCTCGGGCTCGGCCTTGGGCTCCAGCGCCTTCGCGGCGAGCCCGGCGAACTGCTCCAGCCCGATGCCGATGAGCACCTCGGGCAGCAGGCCCGCGAACCGCTCCTCGAGACCTACCGCGCGCGGATGCCGTCGCGACTCGCCGTCCAGGCGCCCCTCGAACACCGCGGCGACCTGCTTGAACGCCTTGTACTGCAGCAGCCGTGCGAAGAGCAGGTCGCGGGCCTCGAGCAGCGCGAGGTCCTCCTCGTCCTCGACGTCGCCCTGCGGCAGCAGCCGCGCCGCCTTGAGGTCGAGCAGGGTCGCGGCGACCAGCAGGAACGAGGTCGTCTGCTCCAGGTCCCACGGTGCCGGGTTCTCCGGCGAGCCGCCGGCCTTCACATGGGCGATGAACTCGTCGGTCACCTTCGACAGCGCGACCTCGGTGATGTCGAGCTTGTGCTTGGCGATCAGGCTCAACAGCAGGTCGAAGGGACCCTCGAAGTTGTCCAGGCGCAACGAGAACGTCGGTGTGCCCGGCTCCTCGCCGGCGCCGGTGCCGAGGTCGGTCGCGGTCACCGCTCGAGGAGGCCGCGCACGAGCATGCTGTCCTCGCCGTTCTCGTGGAAGTCGGCCAGGACGGCGTCGATCGCCTCCCGGATGATCCGACCGCGGTCGGCCGAGATGCCGTGCTCGGCACGCAGCTCGAGGCGGGTGCGCTCGAGGTCGAGCAGCTCCTCGGCGGTGACGTAGACGGTCACCTTCTCGTCGTGCTTGACCCGCCCGCTGGCGCCCTTCTTCGGCGCCTCGGTCTCGGGCGCGGCGTCCGGGACGGCCCGTACCGACCCCTGCGGCTTCCCCTCCGCAGGGTCGGCGCCGGCGTCCGGCGCGATCGTGGGCCGGAACAGGTCGTCGGCGGCCGGCAGGCTCACTCGTCGGGCCATCGGGCAAGCACCTCCTTGGCGAGCTGGCGGTAGGAGTCGGCGCCGGGCGAGGAGCTGGCGTAGGTGGTGATCGGCTCGCCCGCGACCGTGGAGTCGGAGAACTTCACGGTGCGCCGGATGACGGTGTGGAAGACGGTGTCGCCCCACGCCTGCACCAGTCGCTCCATCACCTCGCGGCTGTGCAGGGTGCGCCCGTCGAACATGGTGCCCAGCACGCCGTCGATCTCCAGCTTGGGGTTCAACCGCTCACGGACCTTGTCGATGGTCGTCTTGAGCAGGGCCACCCCGCGCAGCGCGAAGTACTCGCACTCCAGCGGCACGATCACGCCGTCGGAGGCGGTGAGCGCGTTGACGGTGAGCAGGCCGAGGGAGGGCTGGCAGTCGATGAGGATGACGTCGTACTGCGAGAGCGCCGGGGCCAGGACTCGCTGGAGGGTCTGCTCGCGGGCCACCTCGTGCACCAGCTGAACCTCGGCCGCGGAGAGGTCGATGTTGGAGGGCAGCAGGTCCATCCCGGGGATGCCGGAGGGCACCACGACCTCGTCGAGGGTGACGTCGCGCTGCATGAGGAGGTTGTAGACCGTTAGGTCCATCTCGTGCGGGTTCAGGCCGAGACCGACCGACAGCGAGCCCTGCGGGTCGAAGTCGACCAGCAGCACCTTGCGGCCGTACTCGGCCAACGAGGCGCCCAGGTTGATCGTGGTCGTCGTCTTGCCGACGCCGCCCTTCTGGTTGCACATCGACACCACCCGCGCCGCGTGCCGCTCCCCCACCGGCGGCGGCTCGGCGAAGACCGGCAACGGCCGTCCGGTCGGACCGAGCTCGACCTCGGCCGGCTTCCCCACCGGCCCGGTCTGGCCAGCGGTCTGGCTCGGGGTCTCGTGCGCGGTCGTGGGCCGCTCGAACGGCAACGTCGCGGCGACGGCCGCCTCGGCCGACTCACCCGGGTCGGGCCGCTGCGGCACGGGCACCGGCGCCCGCGGTGGCATCGCCGGCGTACCCGCGAACGATCCGTCAGTCATGGGCTGGACTCCTCTGCAACTGGATGGATCTCCAGTCTGAATGTCGACACAGCGACTTTTCGTCGCGACTCGCCGGGCGACTCTAGGACCACCGGAATCCGGCCGCCGCACCGGCCCTTCCAGCACGCCGAGTCGGCACTTGTGCTTAACACAAACGCCGACTCGGCGTCTTGGAGGATCAGTCGGTGAGGCAGCGGAAGGAGACGGTGGGCATCACGAGCTCGCCGGCCCCGTCGGAAGCATCGAGATCGGCGATCGCCTCGATCACCCAGTCGTGGTCGCCGGCGGGGTCGGCGAGGGTCTGGGTGACCCGCCACAGGCGCGCGGAGACGCCCCCGCCGGACTCCCCCAGGCCGGCCGGCTCGCCGGTCTCGGGGACGACGCGCAGCAGCTCGGGTCCGCGGGCGTCGCCGTCGGTGCGGACGGCGTCGTGCTGGGCGTAGTAGGCCTCGATCCCCTCGTCCCAGGCCGACCGGGTCATCACCACCTCGCGCGGCGGGTCGAGCCGGTCGGCGGCGGCCCGCTCGAGCGCCATGAGGCCGTCGAGGTCGTCGCGCGCCACCAGGTCCACGCGCCGCCACATCGCATTGCGCACCATCACGCCGAAGGCCCGCTCCCGGCGCGAGATCGGTCGCGGCGAGGCCGGCGGCTCGTTCTCGGTGACGGTGCGCGCGGCGTGGTCGGGGTCCGAGAGGGCCTCCCACTCGTCGAGCAGCGAGGAGTCGGTCTGGCGGACCGTCTCCCCCAGCCACTCCAGCAGGTCCTCGAGCTCGGGGGTGCGGTGCTGCTCGGGCACCGTCTGCCGCAGCGCCCGGTAGGCGTCGGTGAGGTAGCGCAGCACCAGCCCCTCCGAGCGCGCGAGCTGATAGCGGGAGACGAAGTCGGTGAACGACATCCCCTGCTCATACATCTCCCGCACCACCGACTTGGGGTCCAGGGCGTCCTCGCGCAGCCACGGGTGCCGCTGGCGGTACATCTCGTAGGTGGTCTCCAGGAGCTCGGCGAGCGGCTGCGGCCAGGTGACCTCCTCCAGCAGCGTCATCCGCTCCTCGTACTCCAGCCCGTCGGCCTTCATCTCCGCGATCGCCTCGCCGCGCGCGGCGTGCTGCTGGGCGAACAGGATCTGGCGCGGCGCCTCCAAGGTGGCCTCGATCACCGAGACGATGTCGGCGGTGTAGTCGTCGGACTCGGGGTCGAGGACGTCGAGTGCGGCCAGCGCGAAGTGCGACAGCGGCTGGTTGAGCGCGAAGTCGTCGGGGACGTCGTCGGCGAGCACGTAGCGGCGGCCGAGGTCGTCGACCTCGGGCAACCGGACGACGGTGCCGGAGTGCACCAGGCTCCGGCCGAGCCGCAGCGCCCGTCGCACCAGCTTCAGCTGGGCGCGGCGCTGCTCGTGGTTGTCGGTGAGCAGTCGGCGCAGCACCGCGACGGCGTCCTCGTCGCGGGAGAGGACGTTGACCAGCATCGCGTTGTCGACCTTCATCCGCGAGACCAGCTGCTCGGGCACCCCGGCGACCAGCTTGTCGAAGGTCTGCTCGGTCCACACCACGGTGCCCTCGGGCGGCTTCTTCAGCTGGGCCTTGCTCTTGCGCTTGGCCCGCTTCTCCTCGCTCATCGCGGCGTTCTTGGCCTCGGCCTTGGCCTTGGCGCGCTCGTTCTCGATGGTGTGCTCGGGAGCCTGGACGACGACGTAGCCGGCCGTGTCGAAGCCGGCGCGGCCCGCGCGTCCGGCGATCTGCAGGAACTCGCGGGTCCGCAGCACTCGCGACCGGTTGCCGTCGAACTTGGCCAGCGCGGTGAACAGCACCGTGCGGATCGGCACGTTGATGCCGACGCCGAGGGTGTCGGTGCCGCAGATGACGCTCAGCTGCCCCGACTGCGCCAGCTGCTCCACCAGACGGCGATAGCGCGGCAGCATCCCGGCGTGGTGGACGCCGATGCCGCGCTTGAGCAGCTTGGCCAGCGTCTTGCCGAAGCCGGCCCCGAAGCGGAACCCCGGCGGGATGTCGACGCCGGTCTTGGGCAGCCAGCGGGCGTTGAGCAGGCTCGTGGCGTGCTCGACGGCGTCCTTCTGGGTGAAGTGAACGACGTAGGCGGGCGCCTGGTGGGTCGCGACGATCTCCTCGAGTGTCTCGGCCAGCGGCGTGAGCGCCCAGGTGAAGCTGAGCGGCACGGGCCGTTCGGCGTCGTCGACGATCGCGGTGTCACGACCGTTGCGTCGGGTCAGGTCGGCGGCCAGCTCGGTGACGTCGCCGAGGGTGGCCGACATCAGCACGAACTGCGCCTGCGGGAGCTCCAGCAGCGGGACCTGCCAGGCCCAGCCGCGGTCGGGCTCGGCGTAGAAGTGGAACTCGTCCATCACCACCAGACCGACGTCGGCGGTGGCCCCCTCACGCAGCGCGATGTTGGCCAGGACCTCGGCGGTGCAGCAGATGATCGGGGCATCGGCGTTCACCGAGGCGTCGCCGGTGAGCATGCCGACCTGTTCGGCGCCGAACACCTGGCACAGGTCGAAGAACTTCTCGCTCACCAGCGCCTTGATCGGGGCGGTGTAGAAGGAGACCCGATCCTCGGCCAGCGCCGCCTTGTGGGCGGCGATGGCGACCAGCGACTTGCCCGACCCGGTGGGGGTGGCCAGCACCACGTTGTTGCCGGCCAGGATCTCCAGCACCGCCTCGTCCTGATGCGGGTACAGCTCGAGCCCGCGGTCGGCCGCGAAGGCGGTGATGTCGTCGTAGACGGCCTCCCACGCGTCGTCGGAGGCCGTCCTTGTCACGAGGTCCAGTCTGTCAGCCGCGACGGGCCGGTCAGTCGGTGGGCGGAGTGAGGACGCAGTTCGCGGTGACGTACTCCAGGGCGGCGTCGATCTGGTCGTCCTGTCGGTCGGGCAGGTTCTCGAGCTCGTCGAGGTCACTGAAGGTCGCATCGTCGGGGATGTCGCGCAGCGCCTGCGACATCACCTCGATCCCGGCCCGCTGGTCCTCGCTGAGGTCGGAGGGAAGGCTGGCGGTCGAGAGGTCCTCGCCCCACTTGTGCAGCGCGTCGAGGACCTTCTTCGGGACGCGCTCGTTGGGCTTGCCGTCGGCGTCGATGTCGTCACCGGCGACGTCGAAGGCCCCACGGAACGCATCGCACAGCTCCACGGCCTCGTCAGGCTCCGTCGTCGCCTGCCCGGGCGGCGCGGTGTCGCCGGGCGTGGTCGGCTCGGTGGCCGGCGGGGTCGACGGCTCGTCGCTGGAGTCGCTGGTCTCCTCCGCGGACGGGTCCGTTGCCGGGTCCGTGGTCGGTGCCGAGTCGCTGGTCGAGGACTCGCTGACCGGCGTGGTCGGGTCGCTGCCGGCGTCGTCGTCGGAGTCACCCCCACAGCCGGCGAGCAGGACGGACGCGGCCACGAGGGCAGCGAGAGTGGTGAGCGGGCGGCGCATGGGGCTCCTCCGAGCTGGACGACGTTCGGTCAGGACTGTGACGAAGCGAGCGGCGATCCGGTTCACCCGCGCGCGCGAGGGTGAGCGGTCGCGAACACCTCGCGCAGGTTGTCCACGGTCACGAGGGTATAGACCTGGGTGGTGGTCACCGACGCGTGCCCCAGCAGTTCCTGCACCACGCGGACGTCGGCACCGCCGTCGAGCAGGTGCGTGGCGTAGGAGTGTCGCAGGGTGTGCGGCGAGACGTCGCGGGTCACGCCGGCGCGCTCGGCGGCCCGCGTGAGCACCGCCCAGGCCGACTGCCGCGAGAGCCGTCCGCCCCGGGCGTTCAGGAACAGCGCGCCCCCCGAACCCCGCGCGGTCACCAGCTCTGGTCGTGCCCTGGTCAGGTAGGCGTCCACGGCCTCGCGTGCGTAGGAGCCCACCGGCACGATCCGCTCCTTGGAGCCCTTGCCACGTAGCTGCACCGTGGCGACCTCCTGCTGCTCCACGGCACGATCGGTGGCCCCGAGTGCGTCCCAGTCGAGGTCGTCGACGTCGAGTCCTACCGCCTCGGAGATCCGGGCGCCGGTGCCATAGAGCACCTCGAGCAGCGCGCGGTCGCGCAGCGCCAGCGCGGTGCCCGGCGCGCCCGCCGCCTCCAAGATCGCCTCGACGTCGGAGAGCGGAAGCGCCTTCGGCAGCCGCTTGCCCGGCGTCGGCGGCTTGACGGCGGCGGCCGGGTCGGTCTCGGCCAGTCCGTCGGCGACGGCGAACTTGTGGAAGCCGCGCACCGCGACGACGGTGCGGGCTGCCGAGGTGCTGCTCAGCGGACGGTGCTCGGCATCTCCCTCGCGCAGCCGGACCAGGAAGCCCGAGACGGTCGCCTCGCTGACGGCGTTCAGGTCGTCGATGCCCTGGATGTCGAGGTACTCCAGATAGCGGCGCAGGTCACGCCGGTAGGACACGAGGGTGTTGGCCGCGAGCCCCTTCTCGACGGTGAGGTGGTCGAGGTAGGTGCGGACCGCTCGTGTGATCGGGCCTTGGCCTCCGGTGCTCGCCAACGGCTCAGGAGTCCAGCACGGCGTCGAGACCTGTGGCCTCGATGCCGACGGCCTCACCGACCGGCGCGTTCGTGAGCTGCCCGTCGTAGGTGTTGAGCCCCAGCGCGAGGCTGTGGTCGGCGCGCATGGCCTCCCGCCAGCCCTGGTCGGCGAGGGCGACGGTGTAGGGCAGGGTCGCGTTGGTGAGGGCGTAGGTCGAGGTGTTCGGCACCGCGCCGGGCATGTTCGCCACGCAGTAGAACGTCGTGTCGTGCACCCGGTAGGTCGGGTCGTCGTGGGTGGTGGGGCGAGTGTCCTCGAAGCAGCCGCCCTGGTCGACGGCGATGTCGACGAGCACCGCTCCCGGCTTCATCTGCGCGACGAGCTCGTTGGAGATCAGCTTGGGAGCCGCGGCACCCGGGATCAGGACCGCCCCGATCACCATGTCGGCCTCACGGACCTGCTTCTCGATCGCCAGCTTGCTGCTGGCCAGGCCGTGGACCCGGTTGTCGTAACGCCAGAACGACATCCGCAGCTTGTCGAGGTCGGTGTCGAGCAGGGTGACGTCGGCACCCATGCCGAGGGCGATGTTCGCGGCGTTCTGCCCCGACACCCCGGCACCGATGATGACCACCTTGGCGTTGGCCACGCCGCCGACCCCGCCCATCAGGACGCCCCGGCCGCCTTGTGCCTTGAGCAGGGCATGGGCGCCGACCTGCGGTGCGAGGCAGCCCGCGACCTCCGACATCGGGTACAGCAGGGGAAGCGACCCGGAGGGCAGCTGCACGGTCTCGTAGGCGATGCCGGTGACCTTGCGGGCCAGGAGCTCCTCGGTCAACGGCTTGTCGGCGGCCAGATGGAGGTAGGTGAACAGCGTGATCCCCTCCCGCATGCGCGGGTACTCCTCGGCGATCGGCTCCTTGACCTTCAAAACCAGATCGACCTCGCCGTCGGTGCCCCAGGCCCCCTCGGGGGTCGCGACGATGTTTGCTCCTGCCGCGGCGTAGTCGTCGTCGCTGATCTGTGACCCGACCCCGGCGCCGGTCTGGATCGCCACGTCGTGGCCGCGGTCGACGAGCTCGTGGACCCCGACCGGGGTGATCGCCACGCGGTACTCGTGGTTCTTGACTTCCTTCGGAACACCGACCCTCACAGGTGCCTCCTCGACCCTGGCGCCCCCGGGGCACCCTTGTGGTGCCTGCTCGTGGTGACCCTACTCTCGCGCGCCTACGGCCCGCTTCGGCTCGCCATCAGCGCCCGGAGCGTCCGATCCAGTCCGAGGGCAGCGGGTCGCGTTGGAGGGCGACGAAGATCAGCGACTCGTCGTCGGGCGCCTCGGGGTCATAGAGCACCTCGGCGGCCGAGACCCCGTCACGCAGCTGCAGCGCGACCGCTCGCCCGCTGACGGTCCTGATGATCCAGCGCGTGGTCTCGTGCAGGTCGAGGTAGCGCACCGTGGCGGTCGCCCCGGTCACGGTCTTGGATCCGTTGTCGTCGGTGGAGTGGTGCAGCCGGACCTCGACCACCTCGCCGGGCACTCTGCGGCCGCCGCGCCGGAGCAGCCGGTCGCGCTCGGCCCGCTCGCCGGCGCGCACCTTGGTATGGCGCCACGACGTCCACGCCACGAGGACGGTGACGGCCAGCAGCAGCAGCGGAAGCCAGATGTTCATCCGGTAGACGATCCAGGCCCATGGGCCCCAGTCGTCGTGCGAGCCGTCCCACGTGTCGACGGTGTAGCCGATCGGTGCGATGTCGTCCCAGCGAAGACTCACCGCGGTGAAGGCGACGGTGGCTGTGGCCAGCCCGATGGGGACGACGAGGCCCGGCGGCTGCTCCCCGCCGCGGTACAGCTGGGCACTGCTGCGATACAGCGACGCCCCGATCAGGATCCCCACGACTCCGAGGAACATGAGCACCGGCAGCAGCCAAGGTCTCGCGGCGAGCGTGCTGGCCTCGGGCACCGACACCGTGCTCGTGCGCATCTCGTTGACCACGAGCGCCATGGCAGCGCCGACGGCGGCACTGGAGAGCGCCTGGATCGCCACGCCGGCGGCCGCGGCCCACAGCAGCGCGACGTTGCCGCGGTGGCGGGTCACGCGCGCGTTGCGGCTCTCGGCGGGATCGATGGTGCTCACGAACGGATCGTACGCACCGCCAGCGCACCCGCCGTGTCGATCAGTAGTGCCCTAGCCGATCAACCCGAGGGCGTGCGCCTTGAGAACGGCGACGACGGCCGGGCCGTCGCTCACCGAGCCGTCGAGGACGGCGGCAAGCAGGTCGGCGAAGGGGGCGCGGAAGACCTCCATGTCGGCCTCCTCGTGCTGCATCGCGAACTCGCCGCGTCCCACCTCCCGCAGCCCGCGGGCCAAGAAGAGGTGGATGTGCTCGGCGCTGATCCCAGGACTCGACCAGAAGGAGCCCAGGCTCGTCCACGTCTCGGCCGCCAGGCCGGTCTCCTCGATCAGCTCGCGTCGAGCGACGTCGACCGGCTCCTCACCCGGGTGGTCGAGCAGCCCGGCCGGCAGCTCGACGAACCGGGTCTGCGCCGGATGGCGGTACTGACGCAGCAGCACGACGCGGTCCTGGTCGTCGAGCGCGAGGACGACGACGGCGCCCGGGTGCTCGAGGACCAGCCGCCCGAAGGGCGCCTCATCCTCGCCTCCGGGTCGTCGGACCAGGTCGCGACGCAGCGCCACGACCCACTGGTCGCGGTGCAGGTCCTCGGACTCGAGGACCGGCCACCGCTCGGGTCGGTCGGCGAGCTCCTCGGCCGGCCTGTCGGCCACCCCTCAGGCCTCGACGGGCTCGGCGCGCAGGCCGGTCTCGTCGATCGGGAAGCGCAGCTCCCTCTGGCGCTCGATCGCGGCTCCGATCAGGCCGGCGAACAGCGGGTGCGGGCGGGTCGGACGCGAGCGGAGCTCGGGGTGGGCCTGGGTGGCCACGTAGTAGGGGTGCACCTCGCGTGGCAGCTCGACGAACTCGACCAGGTCTAGGTCGGGGTTGAGCCCGGAGAACACAAGGCCGGCCTCCGCGAGCCGGTCGCGGTAGTCGTTGTTGACCTCGTAGCGGTGCCGGTGCCGCTCCTCGATCCGGTCGGCGCCGTAGGCCTCGCGCACCACGCTCCCCTCGGCGAGCTCGGCGGGGTAGAGCCCGAGCCGCATGGTGCCGCCCAGGTCGCCGGCGCCCTCGACGTAGGACTTCTGCTCCTCCATCGTGGCGATCACCGGCTCGGCGGCGTCGGGGTCGAACTCGGTGGAGGCGGCCTTGTCGAGTCCGGCCACCTCGCGGGCGTACTCGATGACCATGCACTGCAGGCCCAGGCACAGCCCGAGGGTGGGGATCTGGTGGGTGCGCGCGAAGGTCAGTGCGCCGAGCTTCCCCTCGATGCCGCGGATCCCGAATCCGCCGGGGACCACGATCCCGTCGACGTCGGCGAGCTGCTTGGCCGCGCCGGACGGCGTCGCGCACTCATCGGAGGGCACCCAGCGCACGTGCACCTTGGCCTCGTGGGCGAAACCGCCGGCCCGCAGCGCCTCGACGACCGAGAGGTAGGCGTCGGGAAGGTCGATGTACTTGCCGACCAGCGCGATCGTCACCTCCTCCTTGGGATGGTGGACGCGTCGCAGCAGGTCGTCCCACACCGTCCAGTCGACGTCGCGGAAGGGCAGGTCGAGGCGGCGCACGACGTAGGCGTCGAGGCCCTCACGGTGCAGCACCTTGGGGATGTCGTAGATCGACGGCGCATCGGCGGCGGTGACGACGGCCTCCTGGTCGACGTCGCACATCAGCGAGATCTTGCGCTTGATCGACTCCGGCAGCTCGCGGTCGGCCCGGCACACGACGGCGTCGGGCTGGATGCCGACCTGTCGGAGCGCGGCGACCGAGTGCTGGGTGGGCTTGGTCTTCAGCTCGCCGGACGGACCGATGTAGGGCACCAGCGAGACGTGGAGGAAGAAGCAGTTGTCGCGACCGATCTCGTGGCGCACCTGCCGGGCCGACTCGAGGAAGGGCAGCGACTCGATGTCGCCGACGGTGCCGCCGATCTCGGTGATCACCACGTCGATGTCGGGTCCGCCCATCGCCAGGATGCGGTCCTTGATCTCGTTGGTGATGTGCGGAATCACCTGGACGGTGTCGCCGAGGTAGTCGCCGCGCCGCTCCTTGGCGATGACGCTGGAGTAGACCTGCCCGGTCGTCACGTTCGCGATCTGGTTCAGGTCGGTGTCGAGGAAGCGCTCGTAGTGGCCGACGTCGAGGTCGGTCTCCGCGCCGTCGTTGGTGACGAAGACCTCACCGTGCTGGAAGGGGTTCATCGTCCCCGGGTCGACGTTGAGATAGGGGTCGAGCTTCTGCATGGTGACCCGCAGGCCCCGGGAGCGCAGCAGCCTACCGAGGCTGGAGGCGGTGAGCCCCTTGCCGAGCGACGAGGCGACGCCGCCGGTGACGAACACGTGCTTGGACTGGTCGACCGAGGCCATCTTCACGGGATTCGATCCTATCCCAGCATCGGTGGATCAGCCGCGTTCACGCGCGGATCGCTTCGTCGACTTCGCCGGGCCGCCCGGCTTGGAGGGTTTGCTGCGTCGGGTGCGCCTGGCCTGCTTCGACCCGGCCGGGGCGGACTGCTCGGCCTGGGCGACGTCGAGGAGCTCGCGGGCGTGCGCCAGAGCGGTGTCGGACTCGGTGAGCCCGGCCAGCATCCGGGAGAGCTCTCGCTCCCGGGCCGCGTCGTCGAGCACCGTGAGCCCCGAGCTGGTCACCGACCCGTCGCTCGACTTCTGCACCAGCACGTGCCGGTCGGCGAAGGCGGCCACCTGCGGCAGGTGGGTCACCACCAGCACCTGGGCCGTGCGCGCCAGTTCGGCCAGCCGGCGACCGACCTCGACCGCGGCGGCGCCGCCGACCCCCGCGTCGACCTCGTCGAAGACGAAGGTGGGCACCGGGCTGGTGCCGGCCAGGGCCACCTCGATGGCCAGCATGACGCGGGAGAGCTCGCCCCCCGAGGCGCCCTTGGCGAGCGGCCTCGGCTCGGAGCCGGTGTTGGCGGCGAGAAGCAGCTGGACGTCGTCGCCCCCATGCGCGGCCGGCTGGATCGGGCTGACCCGGATCGTGAGCCGGGCATCGGGCATCGCGAGCTGAGCGAGCTCCTCGGTGACCCGGACCTGAAGGGTCTGCGCGGCGGCGACCCGCGCGGCCGTCAGGGCCGAGGCCGCATCGCTCAGGTCGGCGCGAAGGGTGTCTCGCGCCTCGGTGAGCGTCGCGATGCGCTCGTCGGTGCCGTCGAGATCGACCAGGCGTCCGGCCGCCTCGGCCGACCAGGCGAGCACCTCGTCGAGCGTCTCGCCGTACTTGCGCGTCAGTGCGGTCAGGGCCGCTCGCCGTTCGGAGACCGCGGCGAGCCGCGCGGGGTCGGTCTCGACGGCACTGGCGTAGGCGGCGACGTCGGCGGCGACGTCGGAGACGAGATAGACGATCTCGGCGAGGCGGTCGGCGAGCTCGGCGGCGGCCGGGTCGTGGTCGCGGACGGCGTCGAGGAAGCCGCGGGCCGCCGAGGTCGCGCCCAGCGCGTCGGTTGCGCTCTCGCCGACGGCATCATCGGAGGAGAGCGCGACGCGGGCCTGCTCGGCAGCCGTGCGCAGCGTGTCGGCGAAGCCCAGCCGTGACTCCTCGGCTGCGAGTGCGTCGTCCTCCCCCGGCTCGGGACCGACCGCCTCGACCTCGCCGAGCCCGAAGCGCAGCAGGTCGGCCTCGCGGGCGCGCTCGCGGGCAGTCGCGCTCACCTCGTCGAGCTCGCGGGTGGTGGCCTCCAGCCTGCGATAGACGTCGACGTAGGCGGCGAGCAGGGTGGCCAGCTCCTCGCCGCCGAAGCGGTCGACGGCCTCGCGCTGGGCGGCGGGGAGTAGCAGGCGATGCTGATCGGACTGTCCGTGGACGGCGACCAGCGGCTCGGCCACCGCGCTCAGGGTTGCCACCGGCACTCCGGCACCCCCGACGTAGGCACGGGAGCGGCCCTCGGCCGAGACGTTGCGAGCGAGCACGGCGATACCGTCCTCCACCTCGCCGCCGGCTTCCTCGACCGCCTCGGCGAAGGTGGGCAGATCGGTGGCGCGGACGACGCCTTCGACCCGCGCGCGGGTGGCGCCCTTGCGCACCGCGCCGGCGTCGGCGCGGGCCCCGAGCAGCAGGCCGAGCGCGGTGACGACCATCGTCTTCCCGGCGCCGGTCTCGCCGGTGATCACCGTGAGTCCTGGGCCGAGCTCGAGCACCGAGGAGTCGATGACCCCGAGCGAGCCGATCCGGATCTCCTCGATCACGAGGTGGGTCCCCCGGTGCCGCGCAGGCGGCGTCGGGCGCCCTCGCCGCGCCAGCCTTCGACGTTGAGTCCGAACTTGGCGACCAGCCGGTCGGTGAACGGGGCCTGGTGCACGCGAGCCAGCCGCACCGGACGTCGTCCGCGCCGCACCTCGATCCTGGCGCCGGGTGGGAGGTCGACGGTCCGTCGTCCGTCGCACCACAGCACACCCGAACCCTGGGTGCCGGCCAGGACCTCGACAGCCACCACCGAGTCCGGGCCGACCACCATCGGCCGGGCGAACAGCGCGTGCGCGCTGAGCGGCACCACGCACATCGCCTCGACCTCGGGCCACACGATCGGCCCGCCGGCGCTGAAGTTGTAGGCCGTCGAGCCGGTGGGCGTCGCGCAGACGACGCCGTCGCACCCCCACCGCGACAGCGGTCGGCCGTCGACCTCGACCACGACCTCGATCATCCGCTCACGGGCGGCCTTCTCGACGCTCGCCTCGTTGACCGCGAAGGTCGAGACGACCACCTCGCCGTCGTGGGTGACCTGCACGTCGAGGGTCAGGCGATCCTCGACGGTGTACTTGGCCTCGACGATGGCCTCGATCGTGGCGTCGACGTCCTCCGGCTCGGCCTCGGCCAGGAAGCCGACATGTCCGAGGTTGACCCCTAGCACCGGCGTCGCGCTCTCGTAGGTGAGCTCGACGGCACGCAGGATGCTGCCGTCGCCCCCGACGACGAGAGTGAGCTCGCAGTCGCGTCCGGCGTCGGACTCGGAGTCGGTGAGCTCGAGCGTGGGCGAGTCGAGGTCGAGACCGAGGTCCTTGGCCTCCGGGACGAGCAGCCGCACCACGATGCCGTGGCGGGTGAGGCCCGCGATCACCGCCGTGGCCACCTCGCGCGCCTCTGGCCGCCCGGTATGGGCCAGCACCAGCACTCGTCGCACGCTCACTGCGGCAGCCTCTCATCCGGCACCGACGAGCCGGGGTCCTCCTGCACAGGGGACGGCGTCTGCGCGGTCTCGGCCACCGCCTCCTCGATGTCGGCGTCGGTGATCTCGGCGGGCCCACGGCGCAGCCACAAGAAGAACTCCACATTGCCGGAGGGACCCGGCAACGGGCTGCGCGTGACCATCCGGGCGCCCCATCCTCGGCGAGCGGCCTCGGCCGCGACCGTCGCGACCGCCTCGGCGCGCAGCGCGGGGTCGCGGACCACCCCGCCCTTGCCCACGCGCTCCTTGCCGACCTCGAACTGGGGCTTGACCATGAGCGCGAGGTCGCCGTCGGAGGCCATCACGCCGAGCAGAGCGTCGAGCACCAGGGTGAGGGAGATGAAGGACAGGTCGCCGACGACGAGATCGACCGGTCCGCCGATCATGTCGGCGGTGATCTCGCGCACGTTCTGCCGGTCTCGCACGTCGACGCGGTCGTCGCTCTGCAGCGACCAGGCGAGCTGGCCGTACCCGACGTCGACGGCCACCACCTCGCGGGCTCCTCGGCGCAGCAGGACGTCGGTGAACCCGCCGGTCGAGGCGCCGGCGTCCAGGCACCGGCGGCGGGCGACCTCGAGGCCGGCGGGGCCGAACACGTCGAGCGCTCCGGCGAGCTTGTGACCGCCGCGGGAGACGTAGTCGGGGCGGTCGGGGTCGTCAGCGACGACGATGGCGGCGTCGGTGGTCACCCCGGTCGCCGGCTTGGTGGCCACCGCACCGGCCACGCTCACCCGGCCGCCGGCGATGAGCTCGGCGGCCTGCTCGCGGGACCGGGCCAGGCCACGACGGACGAGTTCGGCGTCGAGGCGGAGTCGTCGAGGCGGCATCAGGGCTCGAGGGTCCGCCGAAGCTCGCCGTGCGCGGACTCGAACACCGCCACGTGCTCCTCCAACGGTCGGTCGTCGAGACCGGCGACCGCGTCGATCACCGCGTCGACCCGCTCGTTGCCGGTGGGCTCGGGGCGGGGCCGCGGTGGCTCCTCGGCCAGGGGGTCGGGCTCGCCGGACCAGTGCTCGTCGGGCTGCTCGCTCATGGCCGCGAGCCTACCGGCCGGGGTGGGTCTCAGGTCGCCTTGGGCGGGGTGAGCCCCTCGATGGACGGCGCGCTGTCGTGAGCATCGGCGTGGTGCCACGCGGTGGTGGCCGCCACGCGCCACCAGTCGGCCGCACCGCCCTCGCCGTCGAGC
Organism: Nocardioides epinepheli; assembly: GCF_037936805.1. Classification (NCBI taxonomy): domain Bacteria; kingdom Bacillati; phylum Actinomycetota; class Actinomycetes; order Propionibacteriales; family Nocardioidaceae; genus Nocardioides; species Nocardioides epinepheli. The sequence goes on from NZ_JBBMMC010000018.1 coordinate 77,742, forward strand.
GAGAGCCGACCGTCCTCGACGCTCCCAGACCACCCGCCCAGACGCCACTCGTCTCCCTCCAGCACCGGTGCCGGCTGGGGCTCGCCCAGCGCGCGGAGGTCCACACCGATGTAGGTCGGTCGCTCCTCGGGTCGAGCCGCGATCAGCTCCTCGAGCCCGGTGACGCCGGTCAGCACCAGCAGACTGTGGAGTCCGGCGTTGCGGGCACCTTCGATGTCGGTGTCGAGGCGGTCGCCCACCATCAGTGGTCGCGTCCCGCCCACGCGGCGGATCGTCTCCTCCAGCAGCGGCTGCGCGGGTTTGCCCGCCACCACCGGGTCGACCCCGCTGAACCGTCGGACCGTGTCGACCAGGACGCCGTGTCCTGGCGCGATTCCGTAGGGCGTCGGGATCGTGAGATCGGTGTTGCTGGCCACCCACCACAGTCCGTCCCGGATCCGGGTCGCCCCATGCATCAGGTCTGCCCAGCGCATCTGCGGGGCGTACCCGGTGACGATCGCGCTCGCCTCGTCCGCGACCCCTACCGCAACCAGGCCGGCCTCGAGCAACGCCTGCTCCAGACCGTCGGCCCCGAGCATCGCCACCCGCGCACCCTCGCCGAGTCGGTCCAGGAGCACGCGCGCCGCCGCTTGGGCGGAGGTGACGACGTCGTCGGGCTCGGCCGCGACGCCGAGGCTCGTGAGGTGTTCGGCCACCGCCGACGGCGGGCGGGAGGCGTTGTTGGTGATGAACGCCAGTCGCATCCCCTGCTCACGCGCCGCCGCCAGGTGAGCGGCGGCGCCCGGCACGGCATCGGGGCCGACGTACACGACTCCGTCGAGGTCGAGCATCGCCAGGTCGTAGGCCTCGGTCAGGGGGTCTTCGGTCACCGAGAGCAGGTCGGGCAGCAGGTCGGCGGATGCATCAGACGGCATGGCCGAAGTCTCGCAGTGTCGCCCGCACGCCGCGCCGCCCGGCCTCGTAGGGTGATCCGATGGACTCCGCACCGGTCACTCCGCCCTTCGTGGCGCGGCCGCTGCGGCTGGCGCCGTTCCGGGCGATCCGGCTGGTCTCCTCGCGGATCGGTGACCCGATGGCCGGCCGGCTCTTCGCGAGGCCCTACCGCGATCTCCCGGATCGACTCCGGTCCTGGGAGGAGCGCGGGCTGCTGACGCACGACCCCGCGCCGGCCCTCTACCTCCACGAGTACACCGTGAGCGGCATCACGGTCCGCGGCCTGGTGGGTGCGATCGACGTGTCGAGCCGGGCGGTGCGTCCCGAGGACCGCGCGATCATGCCGCACGAGGGCATCTATCCCGCGCAAGCCGACGATCTGGCCGACCGGATGGCCTCGATGCGGATCAACCCCGCCCCCATCCTGCTGGTCCAGGACTCCCCCGACGAGCTTCGCTCGATCTTGCGCAACCTGCGGCAAGGCGACCCGGACCTGGAGATCCACGACCGCACCGGGCAATACCACCGGATCTGGGCGATCACCGACCACGACCTGATCGAGCGGATCAGCACCATCACGGCCGCGACGACCGCCCTCATCGCCGACGGACACCACCGTTACGCGGCCTACCTGCGACTCCAACAGCGCGAACCGGGGACCGCGGCCGACCGTGGCCTGGCGATGATCGTCGACCAGGGCGACACCCCCTTGTTCCTCGGTGCGATCCACCGCGTGTTCACCGGGACCTCCGTCGGCGACGTCGAGGCCGCGGCCGCCGCCCTCGGCATCCACACGGAGCGCCGGACCGCCGACGACGCGCTGGCCGCCCTGGGCCCTGGAACATTGGTGGTCACCGACTCGACCACCTGGCTCACGATCGGGCTGGTGGCCGGCGGCGACCGGGTCGAGGCCGAGATCCTGCACGACCAGATCGTGCCCGGCCTCGGGCACGGGCCGGCCAGGGTCACCTTCCACCACAGTGCCCAGGAGGCACTCGCCCTCGCGGCACCGGAGACCGCGGTCGCGGTGCTGATGCCGGCCCCGACGGTCGAACAGGTGCAGCAGGTCGTCACGGCCGGACGCCTCTTTCCGGAGAAGGCGACCTCCTTCCAGCCGAAGCCGACCTTCGGCGCCTTCATCCGCTCGTGGAACGACGAAGAAGCCGAGCCCCACTGACCTCGATCTCGACGCGACTCGCCGGACCCGCCGCGGTGCGGAAGAAGCGGCGGCGGACCGCACCGGACAGCTCCACGAGGTCACCGCGTCGCCAAGACTGCACCGAGCGTCGCACCCGCCCGTTCCACGCCACGCACTCCAGCGCATCCACCGGCTGGCGGCGCTGGGGACCCGCCGGCCGATCCACCACCACCCGGAAGCTCAAGAGCACATCCCCGCTGGGGAGCTCCCGGATCTCGGCCGGCGCAGCGAGCCTGCCGACCAGTCGCACCTCGTTGACCGCCGCCTCCACCGGTGCCGGCTCCGTCTTCGTCTTCGTGGCCATGACGTCCCACCTCCTGCTCACCAGGATGGCTGCGATCGACGGCCTGCGGAGCCGGCCCGGCTGCGCCTGTGGAGAACACACCACACCGCGCACCTGTGGAGAATGGCCCGCATGACGAACCCCTCCCGCCTCGGCCGCGCCGCCGCGGCCCTCGCTCTCCTGCTACCAGTCACCGGGTGCGCCGGCGGCGAGGGCGGCGAGACGCCACCGTCGCGGTCGACCGTCGAACACAACGATGCCGACGTGGACTTCGCCAGCGACCTGATCCAGCACCATGCGCAGGCGCTGTCGATGGTGGACCTGGTCGCCGACCGGCCCGTGTCCTCCGAGCTGGAGGCCCTCGCCGAGGAGATCCGCAGCGAGCACGGTCCTCAGATCGAGATCGCCGCGGACTGGCTCGAGGATTGGGACGAGGAGATCCCACCGACCATGCGGGACCACGTGAACGCAGGCCACCATGACGGCGACCTCGCCGATGCCTTGGAGGGACTTGACCTCTCCGACCTTCCGGGTGCGCTCACCGTCGCCGACTTCACCACCCTCGAGCACTGCCCTGACCAGCAGTTCGAGCAGATCTGGCTCGAATTGATGAGCAAGCACCACCGGGGCGCCCTGGACATCGCGGACGCCGAGCGCGACGGGGGGCAGTATCAGCCGGCCGTGGATCTGGCAGACGCCGTCACCGACGCCCAACAAGGACAACTCCACACCATGGCCGGTCTGCTCGAATAGGACACAGACCCAGGCGCTGCCCGGCGAAAACGACAGAAGGGCGACCCTTGCGGGTCGCCCTTCTGCGAATGTTTGCCCGGCGGCGTCCTACTCTCCCACAACCTCGCGGTTGCAGTACCATCGGCGCTGGCAGGCTTAACTTCCGGGTTCGGT
>NZ_JBBMMC010000019.1:0-81005 GCF_037936805.1 Nocardioides epinepheli
AAACCTCACGAAAAGATCAGGGCATACAAACTAATCCGTCGACTATGACACACTGTTGAGTTCTCAAACATCAGACGCACACCGTCCGCGCCCTGCTGGGTCTGGCTCGGTGGCCGATGCACCACGCGTTCTCGTGCCCCAGGATCGTGGGAGCCGGATCGTGCTGGCTCCGATCACCTGGCGGTGAGAGTGGTGGTCACCCCGGGGCCGGTGGCCCGACCTTCCGGCCTTGCCTCCCGCCGCTCCCTGGCGACTCGGAGAACATTAGAGGACTTCGGGCTCCGGCACAAATCGAAACGGCGTGACGCCCGACACATTTGCTTGCGCTCGACGTTTCCGCAGGTCAGAGGCGGTTTGATCGATCAAGATCGGTCGAGTCCGCGGGTTGCGGCGACGCTCACGGCGCCGGCCAGGCGCATCGACTCGACCGTCTGGGCGACCAGCTCGGCGAGCAGCCGGCTCACCCCGGACTCGCCCTCGTGGAGTGCGTAGAGCGCGGGTCTCCCCACGAAGGCGGCGTCCGCCCCGAGGGCGAGCGCGGTGAGGACGTCGAGGCCGCCGCGCACTCCCCCGTCGACGTAGACCTCGGCACGTCCCTGCACGGCCTGGACCACGCCCGGGAGCGCGGCCGCCGTGCTGGGGGCGCGATCGAACTGTCGGCCACCGTGGTTCGACACCCACACCGCGGCCGCCCCTGCCTCGGTCGCACGCGCCGCGTCCTCGGGGCGCAGGACACCCTTGACGACGACCGGGAGCCCGGTGACCGAGCGCAACCAGTCGATGTCCCGGGGCCCCAGGTCCAGGGCCTTCTCCGACCCGGGGGCGTCCTCGTAGCCCGTATCGAAGTTCACCCGGAGCAGGGCCGGATCGACGACGTCCCAGACGACGTCCCCCTGCTCGGTACGGGGGTACTTCGTGCCGACCACCGGGGTGTCGACGGTCAGGACGACGGCCGCCGCGCCGGCCGCGACCGCACGACGAAGCATCGGCTCGGCCAAGGAGCGCTCGGTCGGCAGGTAGGCCTGCACCCACCACCACACGCCGGTCGCACCGATGTCGGCGAACGGCGTCCCGGCGTTGCTCGAGACGACCAGGACGCCGTCGGCGGCCGCGACCGCCCGGGCCATCGCCCGCTCGCCCTCGGGGTGCACGGCACGCTGCAGGGTCGTGGGCGCCACCCCGATCGGCGCGGGGTGGCGCCTGCCGAGCAGCGTCACCGCGGGATCCACCTCGCGCACGTCGACGAGGGTCCGCGGGTAGAGCGCCACCTCGCGCCACGCGGTCAGGCTCCGGTCCAGGGTCACCTCGTCGCGGGCGCCTTGGCGCAGATAGTCGAACACCGCCGACGGCAGGGCGGCGCGAGCTCGTTCCTCGAGTCCGGCGACCCACTGCGCGTCGGTGGTCATCCCTACCGCTCAGCCGACCTCGACGCCGGCGAACCTCTTCTTGCCGCGCCTCAGCACCAGCCACGATCCACCCAGGAGGTCGGCTTCGCCGATCGGGGCCTCGACGTCGTCGACGCGGGCGTTGTTGAGGTAGGCCCCGCCCTCGGCCACGGTGCGCCGCGCCTCGCTGCGGCTGGAGACCAGCCCGGTCGCGACCAGCAGATCGCCGATGCTCGGCCAGCCCTCGCCGCGCTCGATCCGCGTCGTCCCGGCCTCGCGCAGCGCCGCGGCGAGGGTCGCCGGGCTCAACGCCGCGAGGTCGCCCCCGCCGAACAGCGCCCCGGCGGCCGCCTTGGCCTGCTCGGTCTCCTCCTGGCCGTGCACGAGGGTCGTGACGACGTCGGCGAGGGTCTTCTGCGCCTCACGGAGGAACGGCTTCTCGGCATGCCGTGCCTCCAGAGCCTCGATCTCCTCACGGGAGAGGAAGGTGAACACGCGCAGCAGCTCGCCGATCTTCTCGTCCTCGACGTTGAGCCAGAACTGGTGGAAGGCGTAGGGCGAGAGCATCTCGGGGTCGAGCCAGAGTGCTCCGCCTTCGGTCTTCCCGTACTTGGTGCCGTCGGCCTTGGTGAGCAGCGGGGTGGCGAAGGCGTGCACCTGACCGCCGTCCGCGCGGCGGATGAGCTCGGCGCCGGCGGTGAGGTTGCCCCACTGGTCGGAGCCGCCGAACTGCAAGGTGACGCCGTGGTCGCGGAAGAGGTTCAGGTAGTCCCAGGACTGGAGGAGTACGTAGGAGAACTCGGTGTAACTGATGCCCGACTCGAGGCGACGGCGCACGGTGTCGCGGGCGAGCATCCGGTTGACGGGGAAGTGCTTGCCCACGTCGCGCAGGAAGTCGATGGTGGAGAGCCCACCGGTCCAGTCGAGGTTGTTGACCATGGTGGCGGCGTTGGTGCCCTCGAACGACAAGAACGGTTCGATCTGGCCGCGCACGCGGTCGACCCAGTCGCGCACCGTCTCGGAGGAGTTGAGCGTCCTCTCACCGGAGTCGCGGGGATCGCCGATCATGCCGGTGGCGCCGCCGACGAGCGCGTACGGCGTGTGGCCGGCCTGCTGGAGTCGCCGCGCGGTCAGTACCTGGACGAGGTGGCCCATGTGGAGGCTCGCCGCCGTCGGGTCGAAGCCCACATAGAACCGCACGCTGCCCTCGCCGAGCGCCGCGCGCAGCGAGTCGCGGTCGGTGGAGTGGGCGATGAGTCCGCGCCACTCGAGGTCATCGAAGAGGGTGGGGTCGACGGGCACGACGGGCCTTTCACGATCGGGGCGTGGCGGTGTGACACACGGGCGGTGCCAAGACAAGCCTGCAGCATGGCGGCGATCACCCGACAGGAGGGAGCCTGCCAGGTCTCACCACCGGTCACAGTAGATTTCCTCGCCAGGAGGCTCCCTAGGTGATCGATGACAGGTACACGCTCGAGCGCGAGATCGGGCGTGGCGGTATGGGTGCGGTGTGGCTCGCCCGTGACGAGCTGCTCGGCCGGACGGTCGCGGTCAAGCGCGTCGGGGTGATGCCCGGCGGGTCGAGCCCCGACCTGGTGCGCGCCGAGCGCGAGGCGCGGATCGCCGCCAGCCTCAACCACCCGCACATCGTGGGGGTCTACGACCTCGTGCAGGACGGCGACCAGCAGTACCTGGTCATGGAGTACGTCGAGGGCAGCACGCTGGCCGAGCTGATCCGCTCCCAGGGCCGACTCGCGCCACGCGACGCGGCGCGGATCCTCGCCCAGGCGGCGACGGCCCTCGCCGCGGCGCACGGGAGCCTGATCGTGCACCGCGACGTGAAGCCGTCCAACATCCTGGTCGGCAACGACGGACAGGTGAAGCTCACCGACTTCGGGATCGCCCGGATGCAGGCCGATGCGGCCCTCACCCAGACCGGTCTGGTCACCGGATCGCCGGCCTATCTGGCACCGGAGGTCGCCTCCGGACGCCCCGCCACACCGGCCAGCGACGTGTGGTCGCTGGGCGCCTCGCTGTACCACGCGCTGGCCGGGGCGCCGCCGTACGACGTCGGCGACAACGTCCTCGGGACCCTCTACCAGATCGTCAACGAGCCGCCGCCGCGCCTGGCCGATCCGGGAGAGCTGGAGCCGGTGCTGCTGGCCACCATGGCGCACGACCCCGAGCATCGCTGGGCGATGGACGACGTCGCACGGGTCCTCGAGATGGTCGCGCAGTCCGAGCCGGTCCAGGCCACGGCACTCCCGGCAGCCACGACCGTCCTCTCCCCCGGTGACGCCGGACCACCCGACGAGCCCACCGACGAGGGTCTGCTCCCGTTCGCCGATCCCGAACCGGAGCCCGAACCCTCCGAGTCCCCGGCGCCACCGGCGAGCGCCGTCGCATCCGACGAGCCGACCACCCGCTACCGGCCCACCCGACGTCGCGCCGTGCTCCCGATCCTGATCGGGCTGCTCGTGCTCGCCCTGCTCGGCGTGATCCTCGCGCTGGCGCTCAGCGACGACCCGCAGGACGCCTCCCCTCCGCCGGGCGTGGAGACGACCTCGGAGACGCCGACGCCGCCGCCCAGCTCCGAGCCGAGCACCCCGACGTCCTCCGCGCCGGCGGAGCCTACGGAGAAGCAGATCAAGGACTTCGTCCGCAACTACATCCCGACCGCCGTCAGCAACCCCGAGGCGGGTTTCCAGCTGCTGACGCCCGCCTACCAGGCGGCCAGCAACGGCATCGACGGCTACGCCGGCTTCTGGGGCAACGTGGTCAACGCCAAGATCCTCTCCCTCGACGCCGATGCGGACGCCCTCACCGCCACCTACACCTACCGCCGCAACATGCGGGGCTCGGGGCCGGTCACCGAGACCGTCACCCTCCAGCTCGTCCAGACCGACGCCGGCGACCTGCTCATCGACGACGCCTCCTGAGAGCGGACCACCTCGACGGCTGCTCTCGGTTTCGCGCTGACCCGTCAGCCATAGCGGACGGGTCAGCGTCGTGGGGCGGTTGGCTCACCGTGCCGATCCGGACATAGTGACCTGCATGTCGCCGCGCCGCCTCGCCACGTCCGTCGCGATCGCATGCCTGGGGCTCGCCACGGCGTGTTCGGCCTCGACCGACAGGGACGCCGAGGGGACGAACCGTACGGGCGCATCGTCGGCGGGAGGTCCATCATCGAGCGCGTCGCAGCCGCCTGCCGACGTCCGATCGCTGGAGGAACGAGCGGCGCCGCTGGTGGCTGCGGTGCGACCCGACCGAGCCTTCGCCGACATCACGACCCTGGCTGCCTCGCCGAGGCACCCGCAGGAGAACCCTGAAGCGGTCCGCGAGGCGGCGGCCTACATCAGCTCTGAGCTGGACGAGGCGGGCCTGGAGGCGCACGAGATCCCGGTGACGAGCGAGGGGATCACACTGCCGGTGGTGTGGGCCGAGATCGCCGGAGAGAGCTGTGCCGACAAGGTGTTCGTCCTGACCGGCCACTACGACACGGTGGCCGGGTCGCCCGGCGCGGACGACGACGCCAGCGGTGTCGCGGCGATGCTCGAGACGGCGCGGGTGCTGGCGCGGGCCGAGCCGGATGCGTCGATCGTGGTGGCCGGTCTGCCGTTCGAGGAGCAGGGGCCGCCGTATCCGGCCTCCCGGGCGCTCGGCGAGGCGCTGCAGGGCGACGAGCGGACGATCGTGGGGATGGTGAGCGCCGAGATGCTCGGGTATGCGGCGCCGGAGGGTCAGGGAGACGACCCCGGCGACACCTTGCTGCTGCTTGGGTACGAGGGAGCAGAGGGCCTGGTCGAGACCTTCCGAGCCGCAGCGGCCACCTGGACGTCTACGTCGGAGGACTGGGGTGGCGTGGAGGCCGGCACCTACCCGCCGGAGACGAGCTTCATCTCGCGATCGGATCACCTTGCCTTCTACGAGCTGGGAGTGCCCGCGGCGTTCGCGACCGACGGGGCCGACTACCGAACCCCGCACTACCACCAGGCATCCGACACCCCGGACAACATCGTGAGGCCGTTCTTCGAGGGAGCGGTCACCACGATCGTGAGTGGCACCTTCGCGATGTCGTCACTCGACGCCGACGGGGACGGGACGGCTGATGCATGCGGTGGCGTCTAGGGCGTCTAGTGGCGCTTGGAGGCGCTTGGCCGAGCTCCGGTGGCGCGGCCGCCAGGGCTGAGTGCAGATCGCGTCGATCGGGTGGACTCGATCGGTCCTACCCGCACCACAGATGGTCGTGACGCCGCGTGAACCCGGTGACGCTCGGCGACGCGCGCCGTGCCGTAGGGCGGGTGGGGCTCGAACCCACGACCCAAGGATTATGAGTCCTCTGCTCTAACCGACTGAGCTACCGCCCCGTGAGTCGTGTTTCCGCAGGTCAGGAGCCACTTCCGACGCTCGCGAGCGGGACACTTCTCAGGGGCTCGACCCTACCGTGCCGCATCTGTGCCGCACGAGCCGCGACCGCGATCTCCCCGAGCCGGTCGACGTAGGTGTGCGCGTCGCCCGGATACAGGTGGCCGTAGCGGTCGAGCGTGATCGCCACCGACGCGTGGCCGAGCATCGACGAGAGCACCTTCGGCGGAGTGCCGTGCTTGATATGGAGCGACGCGCACGTGTGCCGTAGGTCGTGCGGGCGGAGCATGTCGCCGCGGGCCTGTGTCGCGAGCCCGGACCCACGCACGGCCGGGTCAAACACGCGGCCACGCCAGTTCCCGAGCCGCAGCGGGCCGCCCGCGGCCGCGGCGAACAGCCGATCGTCAGGGCCCTTTCCGTCCATGAGAGGCGCGAGCTCGTCGACGAGCCACGACGGGACAGGCACGGTCCGGACCGAGCCCTCTGTCTTCGGCGGACCCTCGACGAGCCGGCCGCCGAGCTCGGACAGGGTCGCGGTGACGCGGAGCTCGCGCCGGAGCATGTCGAGCGAGCGGACGCGGAGCGCGGCGAGCTCACCGAACCGGAGCCCGCACCACGCGAGCGTGAGGACGGTCAGCCTGTGGTCGCCCGCGGCGTCGGAGAGCGCCCACACCTGCCGCTCGTCGAGAGCCCGGATCTCGTCGCGCGTCGACCGGCTCGGCAGGCTCGGGAGCTCGACGCCGCGGGCCGGGTTGCTCGGGATGCGTCGAGCCTTCACCGCGAGCTCGAGCACCTGCGAGAACACGACCCACGCCTGCCGGGTGCGGGAGGCCGAGAGCCCGGACGAGTGGAGGCCAGTGACCCACGCCGCGACGTCCTCGTGACGCACCCCGGCGAGCGAGACACTTCCCCACGTCGGCAGGACGTGCGTGCGGAGGAGCGCGTCGTATGTCGCCCGGGTCGACTCGCGGAGCTTCACCTTCCCGCGGAGCCACTCCGCGGCGTAATCCTCGACCGTCGTCCGGCCGAGAGTCGGGTCGGTCCAGTCGCCACGGTCGACGCGCGCGACCTGCGCGCGGCCCCACCGATCGGCGTCAACCTTCCGGTCGAAGATCCTCGTTCGCTCGCGACGATCCGGACCCCGGTAGCGCGCACGCCACCGACCGTCCGAAATCTTCGCGACGTTGTACGTCGCCACGTTGTGTCCTCCTCTTGTCGTGCCGTCGCGGTCAGTCGCGACGGTCGTCTGATGTGTCCGCGCCGAGCGCGGCCGTGAGCCGCGCGACCTGCGCGGCCAACTCCTGGACCTGGCGCTCGAGCGGCCGGTCCCGGTCTCGCTCAACTCGTCGCTCGGTCTTACGTCGCTCCCGTCGCTCGGCAGGCGACGAGAGCGTGACGCCGATCTGCTCGAGGACGTCGAACAGCGCCGCGCGTCCCCTGATCTCGCGTAGCCGCTCACTCACGGCCGCGTATCCGCCGCTCGCGTCGACGACCCGTTCGGACTCGCGCCGGTCGTCGTCGACCGCCTCGTGACCCAGCCGCATCCGCGACCACGCCTCGAACCGCGATCCGGCCGGGTCGTCCGTCTCGTCGGCCGCGTCGTCCCACCACGGCTCGAGCTGTTCGCAGAACGTCCAGAGCGTGCCCGCCGCGACGCTCGTCGTCGGCGTGATCGGCGTCGGGGTGTCGTCGCGGGTCGGTGGAAGGAGGAGCCGGAGCGGGCTGACGTCGAGCGCGAGCGCCAGAGCGAGGAGCTCGTCGACCGAGACGCCTCGTCGGCCGGTCTCGATCCGGGCGACCGCAGACGTGTCGAGCTCGAGCCCTACACGCTCGCGTAGACGCTCGGACAGTCGAGCTTGTGACCCCGCGCCGGAGAGACGTCGCAGGTCAGCCACGTTGCGCCCGACTCGTGCAGACGTGAGCGCCGGACCGTGATCGCGTTTTAGTGTCATGCAAGCATTGTCCAATGTGATTCAAGACCTGTCTAGTTGGTTCGGCACGAGCACCGCTGACCGAGCACCGCTCTACAGGAGGGCACCGACATGGCAGACCGAGAGTTCCTGAGCACCGAGGACGTGGCCGAACTCCTCGGCATCCCCGCGGCGACGGTTCGCTACTGGCGGCACACCGGGCAGGGGCCGCGCGGCTTCCGCGTCGGCCGTGCCGTCCGTTACCGCCGGACCGACGTCGACCGGTGGATCGAGGAGCGCGAGCGCGAGGAGCGGCTGAACGCCTCGAGCGCGACGTGATGCGGCACGAGTGCGGCACGATGACGCCGCCGCTCGGGTGCCGCCGAGCCGGCCGGGTCGCTGACCTGCACCGATGCCGCTCGACGCTCGCGCCCGCGACGACCTGACCGCAGGACGACCGATCCCCTGACCTCGACCGACAGGACTCCACCGTGACGAACGATGCGCTACGCGTCGACGGCGACCGACCCGCCGTCGCCCGAGTCGCCGCGCTGCCCGCGAGCTGGACGACCGAGGCTGACCGGCTCGTGCTGCTCGCCCTCGCTTGCGACTCGTACGACGGCGAGACGTCCGCGCCTGGTGCGGACAACCTCGCGGCGTGGACGGGCCTGCACCGCGGCACCGTGTACGACGTCGTCCGTCGCCTCGGGCTACCGACGGCCGTACGGCCGGCGCTCGTCGCGATCGACGACACGCGCCGCGGCGGACGCCGCACGCGCTACCGGCTGACGCTGCCCGCCCCACTACCGTCCGGTGAAGCCGACGGTCGCCAACCGTCCGGTGAGGCCGACGGTTCGGTCGCGCGAACCGTCGGGCAACCGTCCGGCAACCGTCCGGCGAGCCCGACGGTCGAGACCCCTGAACCGTCGGGGAACCGTCCGGTGAGACCTGACACTCCCTCTCCCTCAAGCATCCCTATCCCTCCGCCGCCTGCGTCGACGGGAGTCTCGAGCTCGCTCGTCAGTTGGCTGGCGGGGAAGGAGGGGTGGACGGAGGAGACTGCGCGCGCCGTCGTCGGGCTGGCCGAGGTTGACCCGACTACCACGGCGAGCGCGAGCGCGCGTCTCCGCTCGTCGCCCGACTATCGCCGCTCGCTCGTCCGCAGGCTCGACGACGAGGCACGAGCCCGCCGCGCGGACGCTCGCCGCTGCGCGCACGGCCGCGTCGACGGAACGACGATCCGCGGCACAGGACACAACGCCTCGCGGGTATGTCCGGCATGTGAGGCCGAGTCGCCGGCCGAGGATGCGGAGACCGCGTCGTGACCCGCCGTTACCCCGTCGACAGCTCGGACGCGGCCGAGCTCCGCGAGCGCGCAACCGACGAGCAACCGACCCTGCACGCCGGGTGCGTTGACGGGTGGCTCGGAGAGGACGACGCCGGCCGCCCGATCCCACGCGGCCGAGACGCCCGGGACCGACCATGACGACCACCACCGGGAGCCCCGCACGCCGCGGGAACGCCGGACGCTGCGAGACCGAGCGGCTCCGCGTTATGCAGCACGTACTCGGCGTGAAGCTCGCCCTTGAGCTCGGAGACCGCGACGCCGGCCTCGAGTGCCTTGACGACCTCCTCGAAGCCCTCGCGGCCGCCGAGGACCGCCTGACCTCACTCCCCGAACGGAGACACCCGTGAGCGCACCCCTGTCCCCACGCACCGAGGCGATCCTCGACGCCGCGTACCGGCTCGGCGTCGCCAACGCCGCGGCCGTCGTCGAGCGGCTCGACCTCGACCCTCCCGACCCGCGGTGGACGACCCTCGCCCCGGGCGACCGGGCGAGCACCGTCCGGCGCTACCTCGGGCGGCTCGTCGACGCCGGCGAGCTCCGCCGGCTCGAAGACGGGACGTACCTCCCCGTTTGGACGACGCCGACAACAGTCGCGGCCGCAGACGACACCGCGAGACACAACGGATCCGAGCACGTCGACGACGACCTCGACGACCTCGACGACCTCGACGACAACAACGACGACAACGACGCACCCACGCACCGGACCAGGCACACCGAGGAGACACCAGCCATGACAGAGACCACCGACGCCGAGACCACCAAGCCACGCACGGCCCGCGCCCTGCTCGACGAGTGCCCACACGGCCCGTGGCCGGCCGACGCGTACGACCGCATGGACGTCGTCGTCCGGCTCGACGCCCGCCGCGTCGAGCTGACCAGCGACCGAGACGACGCGCTCGCCCTCGCGGCGACCGCCGAGGCGGCCGAGGCCGAGGCGATCGTCGACGGCGACGACGCGGCCGCGCACGCCGCGGAGGCAACCCGGCACCGCGACCACGCCGCGACTCTCGCTCGAGCCCTCGCGAGCCTCGACACCCGACGACGCTCGGCCGCGCTGCTCGTCCTCGACGCGCAGGAGGAGGAGCTTGTCGGGCGTGCACACGCTGCCCGCCGTGCCGTCCCGGAGCACATCGCGGGCGTTCAGCACCGGCTCGCGGAGCTCGCGGCGTACGACGGCGACCACTGGCGCGAGGCGACCCTCACCGCACCGCGTCTCGGACAGCTCGGACGGACCCGGTCCCTCGAGCGCGCCGCGGAGAGCGCCGCGGACCTCGTCGCGGCCGTGCGTGCCGTGCTCGACGACATGCCGCTCGGCTTCCCCGGCGCGGCCGGCATGGTGAACCGCGGACGGCTCGCCACCCTGACCGGCGTCGACGGTGTCCCGCCGCTCGTCGACGTCGAAGTCCTTCGCGGCGAGGACGCGCTCTCGATCGAGGGACACGGTCCCCTCATAAACGAGCTGTCCGCGGAGCTCGCAGAGACCCCGATCCGCTGACGTCGCCCGACCGGCGTTTGTCGTGATCCGCCGGTCGGGCACCAGACGGATCGGACGCCGCGGATCGGACGCCGCGGATGGAAGCCCGCGGCGAGAGAGGTCCCCGGCGCGTGCGTGCGGCACGTGCCGGGGACCTCGACACGTCTCGACCGGGGAACGTCACGCGGTTCTGTCTCGCCGCGCCGAACCGCCGATCTCCGGTCGCCGAGTGGTCGTTGTGGTCGACGACCCGACGGAGTGACACGCGTCCACCAGTCCCGGACGGATACGTTCCCACCTATGCAGACCGCCGCTCTCGTCGTGTCCGTCGTCGCGCTGTGCGTGGCTCTGACCTCTGTCGTGTTCACCGCTCGGGCGTCGCAGGCGGCGCGACGAAACGCGGCCGTAGCCGCCGCGAACAGACACGACGCGCTCGCCCCGAGGCTGACGCTCGAAGGTCGACAGGACCCGATGACCGGACCGACCGTCGACGTTCGGCTCGACTCCGACGACCTCGACTCACTCGTCGTCGAGCTGGCCGCCCGGAGCGACGAGAGCGGGCCGGCCGAGCGCGGCGTCGTCGGTCTCAACTACCACGGGCAGCACGGCAGGATCGAGCTCGGCCCGATCCGCTACGGCGAGACTCGGTGCCTCCCCGTCTCGCGAACCGGCCCGGTCGACGGGCACCCCGTGCGCGTCCGCGGCACGGCGCGCCGCGGCGAGGACGAGTGGCCCTTGTTCCTCGAGACCTCGATCCCTCGCGACCCTCGACGGTTCACCGTCCGGTGAGTCGATCTCGTGCCGCATCCGTGCCGCACGAGACTCGCAAACTGCCGTTTCTAATCAACAACGATCAACGAGACAGAACGCCCGCTGACCTGACGCATCTGCGCAGGTCAGCGGTCGTTTTTGCTGGTCGGAACGGGGATCGGACCGACGTCCCGATTGACCGCTTGAGGGATTATGAGTCCTCTGCTCTAACCGACTGAGCTACCGCCCCGAAACCAACGCACCGCAGCCTAGACGACGGTCACTCCGCTGCGGAGGCCTCGTCGACCGGGTTGTAGGCGCAGACGTCGACCGGGTTCTCCGCGCGGCGGACCTTGGGTGCGCCGGCGGGACGCGGCGGCGGGTTGAGGGCGTTGGCAACCGTCTCGCGCATGGCGTCGTAGTCGGGGTCGGAGGAGGAGAAGGTGTCGGAGGTGCGGAAGACGACCGAGCGGATCTTGCCCTCCTTCACCTTCAGCAGCAGCTCGACGAAGTCGGGGGCGATCCGGCGCGGGATGTCGGTGTAGACGATCTCCTTGCCGGCCTTCACCAGATCGATGTAGCGGGTGAGGAGGGTCATCGGGTCGGCGGCCTCGATGATCGCGTCGATCGTGCAGCGCTGGCGGTCCATCCGCGCGTAGTCGTCCGAGCCGTAGCGGCCGCGTGCGAACCACAGGGCGTGGAAGCCGTCGAGGTGCTGGTCCGGGCCGGGCTCGAGGTAGCCGGTCGGCGGGATGTTCAGGTCGGTGTTGCCGTTGATCGCGACCTTCTCGTTGATGTTGACCGTGATGCCGCCGAGCGCGTCGACGATGGTCTGGAAACCCTTGAGGTTGACCAGCAGGTAGTAGTCGACGGGGATGCCGAGGCTTCCTTCGACCGCCAGCTTGACGGCGTCCGCTCCCTCGTTGTCGCTCTCGCCGAGGATGCCGGGGTGCGCCTCGGGCACCTGGCTGTAGATGGCGTTGAGCATGTCGAAGCCGGGGTCGCCCAGCCCGGTCTGGTAGCCGTCGGGGTAGACGTCGTGCAGCGGCGAGTCCTCGGGGAACTGGGCGTACATCATGTTGCGCGGCAGGCTGAACATCACCGTGCGGCCGGTCTTGGTCTCGATGCTCACCAAGATGACGGTGTCGGTGCGGACGCCGGTGCGGTCCTCGCCGCCGTCGCCGCCGAGCAGCAGCACGTTGACGTACTCGTGGCCCGCCCAGGGGTCGTCCTCGGTGACGCCCTCAGGCGTGGTCTGGCTCTTGACGTTGTCGGGCAGCACGTCCTCCACGCCGTCGGCCGTCACCAGCGCGTACTGGACGGCGCGCACGACCGGCGCCGCACCGACGATGAGCAGCGCCACCACGACGACGTGGCCGATGATCGTGTGCGAGCGCGGCCGCTCGGTGGGGCGCACCGATCGATAGGACGTGTAGACGATCACCGCCCACACCGCGAGCACCAGGCCGAGCAGCACCGCGGCGACCCGGACCAGCGTCGGGTCGAAGGCGAGGTCGAGGGCCGGCCGGGTCCCCCGGCCGAAGTACCAGACGAGCGTGCCGATGGCCACCAGCCAACCCAGCAGGATCAAGGCTCCGATGCCGCGGCGTCCGGAGTACAGGAACCCGGACCCGGGGATGAACGCGCCCATCGTCGTGAGCCCCATCGTCCCCGGGAGACTCTCCGCACGCCGGCGGATCCGGAGGACGCGGGCACCTCCCTGACGGCGCCGCACGGGTCGCCGGGACGAGCGCGGAGCGCGGCGGCTGCCGCCGCGCGGCCGTTGCGGCTCGAGCACCTCGTCAGACATCGCATCCTCGTGCAAGGGGGCAGGGTTCGGTGCCGGACGGCCCGGGCGGCCAAAATAGCACCGCGACCTGAAGGGTCCACGATTCTCGCGCGCTCGGGTCGCCACACCGTCGGGCATGCTGGGGCCATGGAACCCGAACCGCTCGAACGACTCGATGAGAACTGGGACCGCGCGCTGTGCGTGGTCGCCCACCCTGACGACATGGAGTTCGGCGCCGCCGCCGCGGTGGCCCGCTGGACCGCTCAGGGCAAGACCGTCGCCTACTGCATGGTCACCAGCGGCGAGGCCGGCATCGACGGCCTGGCGCCGGACGAGTGCCGCGTCGTGCGCGAGGCCGAGCAGGTCGACTCCGCGCGCATCGTCGGCGTCGAGGAGGTCGACTTCCTTGGCCTGCCCGACGGCGTCCTCGAATACGGCGTGCCACTGCGTGCGGCGATCGCGGGCGCCGTGCGCCGATTCCGTCCGGAGATCGTCATCACCGGCAACTTCCACGAGACCTGGGGCGGACGCAACCTCAACCAGGCCGACCACATCGCGGTCGGCAAGGCCGTCCTCGACGCCGTCCGCGACGCCGGCAACCGCTGGATCTTCCCCGACCAGCTCGGCGATCCCGCCACCGGCGACCTCGAGCCGTGGGGCGGCGTGCGGGAGGTGTGGGTCTTCGGCTCGCCGCGGGCGGCCCACGCCGTCGACACCACCGACACCTTCGACGCAGGCGTCGCCTCGCTCGAGGCACACAAGGCCTACATCGACGGTCTCGGCTGGGAGCACTTCGACTCCCGCGAGTTCCTCGAGGGGATGGCCCGCCAGACCGGACAGCGCCTCGGCGTCACCTTCGCCGCGCCGTTCGAGGTGTTCCCGATGGGCTGGGGCGAGTAGCCGGTCAGTCGGTACGAGCGCGGCCGGGTCGCAGCGCCCGGCTGCGCAACCCGAGCACCAGCGCGCCGAGCACCGAGGCGACGAGGGATCCGACCAGCACGCCGATCTTCACGTCGTCGTCGAGGGCGCTGCCGGTGCCGAACGCGAGGTCTCCCACCAGCAGCGACACGGTGAACCCGATGCCGCCCAGGATGGCGACACCGAGCAGGTCGGGCCACTTCAGGCCCTTGTCGAACCCGATGCCGGGGATCCGGGTGAGAAGGAACGTCGTGCCCGCGATCCCTACCGTCTTGCCGACCACGAGCGCCACCGCGATCCCGATGGTGACCGGGCGGGTCAGGGAGTCCGCGAAGCCGGAGAGACCACCGACGGTCACCCCCGCGGCGAAGAACGCGAAGATCGGCACCGCGACGCACGACGACCACGGCTCCAGCAGATGGACCAGGCGAGCCGCGGGACCCGACGCGGCCGCCTCGCGGCGTCCGCTCGCGGCGGCCGGGCGTGCCTTGGTCTTGACGTCGAAGACCGGGACCACCAGGCCCAGGAGCACTCCCGCGATCGTCGCGTGGACGCCGGAGGCGTGCATGAGCGCCCAGGTGGCCAGCGCGATCGGGACCAGCAGCCACCACACCGGACGCCGGCGCACCACGACGGCGAACACCGCGACGCCGAGGGCGGCGAGGCCGAGCAGCAGCAGGTCGACGCCGTCGGAGTAGCCCACCGCGATGATCGTGATCGCGATGAGGTCGTCGACCACCGCGAGCGTGAGCAGGAACGTGCGCAGCGCAGCGGGCAGCCGGCGCGAGACGAGCGCCAGGACGGCGACGGCGAAGGCGATGTCGGTAGCCGCCGGCACCGCCCAGCCGCGCAGCTCCTCGCCGCCCCCGCCTGCCGCGGACACCACGGCCAGGTAGATGACCACTGGCACGACGACGCCGCCGACGGCCGCCACGACGGGCACGATCGCGCGCCGTGGGTCGCTCAGCGACCCCGCCACGAACTCCTGTTTGAGCTCGAGCCCGACGACGAAGAAGAAGAGCGCCAGCAGGCCGTCGGCCGTCCACTGGCCCACGCTCAGGTGCAGATGGAGGCTGTGCGGCCCGAAGGCGGCGTCCCGCAGGCCGACGTAGGCGTCGGCGGCGCCGGTGTTGGCCCACACGAGCGCGAGCAGGGTGGCCAGCCCGAGCAGGATGCCGCCGGAGGGCTCGCGACGAGCCCAGGAGCCGATACGGGAGAGGGTTGAGGGAGCAGAGGACGATGCAGACATGGGTCGGTGATCCGTAGGTCGATCGGAGGTGTCGCGCCCGGTTCGGTCGCGACGCGGACGGTCAGCGACCGGTGCCGGGGAACCCGGACTGCCACGCTCCCCACGCCGAGATGTAGCCATTGGTACCGAGCGCACTAGACGGCGTCTGATCGGTCCAAGGCACCCATTGATTCTATCGCGGAACGGTGCCCGGCGCCGACTCCCCGCGAGCTATGCGGCGGGCGCCACCGTGGTCACCAGACCACGGTGGTCGGTCCCACCGACCTCGAACGTGGAGTGGTCCACGACCGCCACCTCGTCGGTCACCAGCACGTGGTCGATCGCGACCACCGGCAGCGGCAGGTCGCGGTCGACGGGCCAGGTAGGCGCCCAACCGGCGTTGGTCAGTTCCGCGGCGTCGCGGTAGCCGTCGTCGAGGAGACGCCGGACCGGCTCGTGGTCGACGGTGGCATTGAGGTCGCCGGCGATGAGGGTGACGCCGTGCTCACGGGCCGCGACGCGCAACGCCTCGTGGTCGGTGTGCCAACCGTCGATGTCGCGCGGGGTGCGCGGATGCGCGGCGATCATCGTCTGCCCCTGGGTGCGAAGCACGTAGGTGCCGAACGGCATCTCGACCCGCTCGATCGTCTCGACCGGGTCGGTGCTGAACACGACCGTGCCGCCCGCGCCGTCCGCGGCCGCACCGCCGAACATCGGAAGGCGGTCGCTGATGCCGGCGGCGGTGAGCGCCTCCACGAACGCCGGCGTCGCCTCGCTGACGACCAGGATCCCGGCCTCCTCGTCCCGGACCCGTTCGGCCACGGCCACGGCGTCAGCGCGCCCGAACCTGGCGTTGATCACGACCACCGTGATCGCCTCGGCCTCGGGATCGGCCCGAGGCGCACCACCGACCCACTGCGGGGCGAGCCAGGTCAGGTGCAGCGCGAGCAGACCGACCAGGACGGCCGCCACGGCGATCGTGGTGCGGTCGGACCGCTTCGGCCACCACAGGATCGCCAGCGCCACCGCGCCGACCACGAGCAGCGGCACCGCCCACGGCACGAACGACGTCAGCTGCACCCACAGGGCCGCGCTCGGTGTGGCGAGGCGAAGCGCGGCGAGGACCGCTGACGGGATGAGGATCGCCACGACCACCACCGCCAGTGCGACTCGACGCACCATGGTTCGGCTCCCTCCGTGGATGGCGACCCAGCGTCGCGTTCACCCCGGTCAAGGTGCCTGGTCAGACCAAACGAGGCGGAAAAGGCGAGGTCCCGGCGCCGTCTCCGACGCCGGGACCTCCTACCCAGCTCCCCCGGTTGGACTCGAACCAACAACCCTCCGGTTAACAGCCGAATGCTCTGCCAGTTGAGCTACAGGGGATCGTGCGCGCATACGTTAGCAAGGCGACGCCCAGTCGCGGAATCGGGATGCCTACGGCGACCGCGGAGCGCGGGTTCAGTCGAGTCCGACGTCGATGCGGGCGGCCTCGAGTGCCTCGGCGGCGGCGAGCCGGACGGCGGGGTCATCGGGGTCGACGCCCTCGTCGTACTCATAGATCCAGTGCAGATCTCCCCCGCCGCCCGGTGCGCGGCGGGCGATCACGCGCAGGCCCCGGCGGCCCGTGAGCGGCACGTGGCGTTGCAGGACGACCGAGGCCGTGACCCGCTCGCGGATCAGCTCCAGGAGGCGTCCTGGCTGCTCGACGACGTAGGAGTGCTCGGGGCGGGTGTGCCCCCAGGAGCCGACCTCGCTGACCCGGAGGGTGGAGCTGTCGCTGTCCCACCCGGCGGCCTCCACCTGCTCCCAAGGCACCCGCTGCGGCCCGTAGAAGGCGTCCCGGGTGCCGCCGATGGCACGGCCGTCCTCGTCGACCGCCCAGGCCAGGAGTCTCTCCCCCTTGGCGACGTCGAGCCTGGGACGACGTTCGCGGGCTCTCACACGACACCTCCGACGATCCGGTCGCGCAGGTTGCGACGGTACTGCTCCAGGGCGGCGAGCTCGCCGAACATCTGACGGTAGGCGTCGACCTGCTCGGGGTTGGTGCGCTGCATCCGTCCCTTGACCGCCGCGATCCGGCGCAGCGCGGTGAGCTCGAGCAGCCGGACGACGTAGAGGGTGACGTAGGCGGCGTCGGGCTCCTTCATCAGCGGCTCGACGGCGAGCGCGCTGATCACCGAGGAGACGGCCGGGTCGGTGGCGGCGTCACGGAGCTTGGGGATCCAGCCCGGATCCGCCGTGCCCGCGGCGGTGCCGCCCGCGGCCGCGACCAGCTCCCACACGCCGCGATAGGTGGGGTGGGTGAAGTCGTTGGGCCCGATGTCGGCGGTGGTGCGGCCGATCGCCAACGGGTGCTGGAGCACCAGCTTGAGAGTCTCGCGCTCCACCTCGAAGCGGGGGTCGCGCAGGTCCGGGACGGCCGGACGGCGTGGGGCCTGCTCGGGAGGGGCCGGTGCTGCCCCGCCACGGTCGTGCCCCCGCGAGCCCTGCCCGCCGGGACCGCGCCGAGCGGCCCGCTGCACCTCGGCCAGCACGACGTTGGTGTCGATCTCCGCGCCGATCATCTTGCTGATCTCCTGCGCGAACGCCGTCACCTTCGACTGGTCGCGCACCGAGGCCACCAGCCGGGCGCTCTCACGCATCGCGTCGACGCGGCCGTCGGCGCGGTCGAGGTCGTACTTGCCGATGATGTTGCCGAGCACGAACCGGTACAGGGGCTGGCGCCGCGCCACGAGATCGCGGACGGCGGCGTCGCCGTCGCGGACTCGCAGGTCACAGGGGTCGAGGCCCTCGGGCTGGACGGCCACGTAGGTCTGGGAGACGAACCGCTGGTCGCCGTCGAACGCCTTCAACGCGGCGTTCTGGCCGGCGGCGTCGCCGTCGAAGGTGAAGATGACCTCGCCGCGGAACTCGTCGTGGTCGAGCATGAAGCGGCGCAGGACGCGGGCGTGGTCGTCGCCGAAGGCGGTGCCGCAGCTGGCGACGGCGGTGGTGATCCCGGCCAGGTGGCAGGCCATCACGTCGGTGTAGCCCTCCACGACGACGGCCTGGGAGGCCTTGCCGATCGAGGTCCGCGCCAGGTCGATGCCGTAGAGCACCTGGCTCTTCTTGTACAGCGTCGTCTCGGGGGTGTTGAGGTACTTCGCCTCGATCTTGTCGTCCTCGAAGATCCGGCGGGCACCGAAGCCGATGGTGGCCCCGCTGGGGTCGCGGATCGGCCACAGCAGCCGCCCCCGGAAGCGGTCGTAGGCCGAGCGGCCGATCGCGACGGCGCCGGCAGCCACCGCCTCGTCCTGGCTGAAGCCGCGCCCGCGCAGGTGCCTCCACAGCGCCTCGCCCTCGCGCGGTGCGAAACCGAGCCCGAACTGCTCGGCGGCCGCCTGGTCGAAGCCGCGCTCCTGGAGAAAGGTGCGGGCGGCCTGGGCGTCAGGACCGCTCAGCTGCTCGGCGTAGAACTCCTGCGCGACCCGGTTGGCCTCGACGAGCCGCTGCCGGGGCGGTCCCTTGGGGCGCTGGTCGAACGCGTCGCCGTCCTCGCGACGCAGCTGGATGCCGACCTTGTCGGCGAGCCGCTCGATGGCCTCGGTGAACGACAGGCCGTCGATGTCCATCAAGAACGTGAGGACGTCGCCGCCCTTCTGGCAGCCGAAGCAGTGGAAGAAGCCGCGCGCCGGATTGACGTTGAACGACGGCGACTTCTCGTCGTGGAAGGGGCACAGCCCCTTCAGCGATCCGCCGCCGGCGTTCCGCAGGGTGACGTAGTCGCCGATCACCTCGTCGATGCGGACCTTCTCCCGCACCGCCGCGATGTCTTCCTCACGGATCCGGCCGGCCACCCCACGATCCTACGGGCCGACGATCGGACCGGGCGGGTGAGCATCCACCCGCCCGGTCCGATCGAGGTTCGCTATCGCTTGCGGACGCCGTCGACCGCGCCGCTGAGGGAGCAGTAGTTCGGTCCGGAGTAGCGCATCGTCCCGTTGACGACCTTGGAGCCCTTGAACTGCATCCGGAGGTAGACCGTGTAGAGCTCGCCCTTCTCGACGTCATCGACGATGCCATTGCGCGGCACCTTGGTGGTCTTGAACGAGTACCACCCCGAGGTCGGGTAGCGGCTGTCGAGGATGCCGCAGTAGCCACTCAGGTAGGCACGGAAGCCGCGCACCTTGCCGGACCGGTCGATCTGGAAGGTCGTGGAGGTCTTCTTCCCCTCGTACTTGCCCGGCTTGGGCCGCGGCGGCGGGTCGATGCGCACGACCCGCACGGTGGTGGTGGTCCGCGATCCGGCCGTGGTGGCGACGAGCTTGATCTTGGTGCGCTTCGGGACCTTGTTCTTGGCCTTCAAGGTGATCGGCACGCTCACGGTGCTGGAGTAGGTGCTCTCGGCGAGGAGCGGATAGCTCACCTTGGTGGTGCGCACCTTGAGCCCCTTGCCCTTGCCGGAGATCGTGACGTGCTCGGCGTCGGAGAGCCCGATGTTGCGGATCGGCACGTCGATGCGCGTGGTCGCCTTGTGGACCAGTCGCTGCGTGCGCACCTTCCCGAACTGCAGGCGCGGCGGGGCGTAGGTGGGCTTGAGCGCACCGATCAGGACGTCGTAGATCGCCGAGCCGTCCGCGTTGGACAGGTAGACGAAGGCGCAGTCGTAGGCATAGCCGGCCTCGTAACTGGACGCGGAGAAGTTGACCTGCGTGCCCGAGCGGGTGAAGCCGTTGCCCGCAGCGAGCGTCGTGGTCGTATAGCTCTTGTAGCCGTAGCAGGTGTTGTCGTCGAAGTAGCCGTACTCCGCGGTCATCCACCCGTCGGTGCTCGACGTCGGGACGGCGCCGAGCACGAACGACGCGGTGAACCGTTCGGCCAGCACCTCGTCGACCGCACTCGCCCGCACCAGACGGCGGGCCGGGGTCGTCGTGGTCGGCATCCCGGTGGGGCGGCTGGTCAGCGCGCCACTGGTGCGCACGGTGGTCTGGCCGCGCTGCGCGGGCTCGCGGTGCTGCGGCGCATCGGGCCGGCTCTTCGCAGGCACGAAGTCGAGTCCGCCCGGCTCCGCGACCGCCGGCGGGCTCATCGCCGCGAGTCCTGCCACCAGCACCATGGTCGCCAGCGCGGCCACCGATCGCGGCCATCTGATGGCCGATGCCTTGCCCATTCTCATCCCCCAGTCTGGAGTTCCGGTCGTCTGCACGTGGGGGTAGACGGGCACCGGCCCGGTCGGGTTCCCCCCGGCTCCCGACGAGCGGGACGGTACTACGCGAGGGCTCAGCGTGGATCCAGGCTGTAGCCGTTCGCGGCCATCACGTGTTCGAGCGGCTCGCCGGCGGCGTACCTGCGCAACTGCTCGCCCACCACGCGGTAGGCGCGCGGCCACATCGCCGCGCTGAGGCCGCCCACGTGCGGGGTGATGAGGACCCCCGGCGCCTCCCACAGCGGACTGTCCGAGGGCAGCGGCTCGGGATCGACGACGTCGAGCGCCGCCCGGACCCTCCGGGCCTGAAGTGCGGCGACCAGGTCGTCGGTGACGACGACCGGCCCTCGGGCGACGTTGACCAACAGGGCTCCCTCGCGCATCCGGTCGAGGAAGGCGGCGTCGACCAGACCGCGGGTCTCCTCGGTGAGCGGCACGATCAGGATCACCACATCGGCCTCGGGCAGCAGGTCCGGCAGCTCGGCGAAGGAGTGGACGCCGTCACGCGCGGTCCGCGCGACCCGGGTGATCGTGGTCTCGAACGGCTGGAGTCGCGCCTCGATCGCTCGTCCGATCGCGCCGTGGCCGATCAGGAGCACTCGCGAGTCGGCCAGCGAGCGGTGCCACTGCCCGGCCCAGGCATGGCGCTGCTGGGCTCGGACGAAGTCGGGGATGTCGCGCTGGGCGGCGAGGACCAGCGCGAGGGTGAGCTCGGCGGTGGAGGTGTCGTGGATGCCGGCCCCGCGGCACAGCGTCACGCCGTCGGGCACCTGGCCTGCGAAGTTGTCGACGCCTGCGGTGAGGGTCTGGATCACCTCGAGCGAGGCCATCCGCGGGAGGACGGCGGTGAGCTCGGGGCCGACGCGGTAGGGCGGCACGTAGAACGCGACGTCGGCCACGGAGTCCGGCACGTCGCCGTCGACCGGGTCGACGACCTCGTAGCGCAGGCCGGCGGGCACCTCGCCGAGCTCGGAGGGATCGAACGGCAGCCAGACGAGTGGATCGCTCACGGCGTCGAGGCTACGGCTCCGTCGACGAGCCGGGCGTGCCGGGCGACCGCGCTGGCGTCGGTGAGCGAGGCGACCTGGTCGATGACCACGCGGAGCCGGGCGGCGTCGTCAGCGGCGGCGTGCCAGTCGTCGGCGAAGGGCCGGTCCAGCGCGTCGGGGCCGCGGTCGATAAGCGCCTCCACCAGCTCGGCCAGCAGCTCGCGCTGGCGGCCGAGGAGGGCGACCCGGTCGGCGGCCTGCATCACGTAGTGCGCCGCGATGCCCTTGAGGACGGCGATCTCGAGCGCGGTCTGCTCGGGGATGACCAGGTCGGCCCGGAACCGCACGAACGGCCCGGGGGCGGCCGCGAAGGTCGCCTGCTGGACCGCGCCACAGAACCGGCCGATCACGTCGCTGGTGAGGTTCTTCAGCGCCGCCAGGTGACGCCGGCTGCCGTCGTACGGCGTCGAGGGCCAGATGTCGATGCGGGCGAGGTCGTCGAGGACCTCCGCCACGGTCTCGTCAGCGACGTCGGGGAGGTACCACGCGCGGGTCGCCTCCGCGACGGCGGCGCGGTCGAGCCTGGTCAGGTCGAGGCGTCCGGCGACGACTCCGTCCTCGACGTCGTGGACGGAGTAGGCGACGTCGTCGGCCAGGTCCATCACCTGCGCCTCCAGGCACCGGCGCTGCCCGGGCTGCGTGGCGCGCATCCAGTCGAAGACCGGCCGGTCGTCGGCGTACACCCCGAACTTGCCGGGAAAGGGGCCCTCGCCGATGCCCCAGGGGTACTTGGTGCAGGCGTCGAGCGTCGCGCGGGTGAGGTTCAGCCCGACCGAGCGGTCGCCGTCGAAGGTCTTGGCCTCCAGGCGGGTGAGCAGCCGCAGCGTCTGGGCATTGCCCTCGAAGCCGCCGCACTCCGCGCTGATCGCGGCCAGGGCCCGCTCGCCGTTGTGCCCGAACGGCGGATGGCCCAGGTCGTGGGCGAGCGCGGCGGTCTCGGCGATGTCGGGCTGGCTGCCCAGCGCCCGCGACAGGTCCCGCGCCACCTGGGCGACCTCGAGGGAGTGGGTGAGCCGGTTGCGCACGAAGTCGTCGGACTGCGGACCCACCACCTGCGTCTTGGCGGCCAGCCGCCGCGAGGACGCCGCGTGCACGACCCGGGCGCGGTCACGCTCGAACGGGGTGCGGATCGGGGCGTCCACCCGCTTCGGCGGCTCCTCCACGAGCCGCTCGCGTGCGGCGTCGTCGTAGAGGTCGCTGGCATCCATCGGGCGTGAGCCTAGTGGCGGACCGCGACGGCAGGCGTGCGAGGCCCTTCGGGGGTTGAACGACCGGGACGGGCAAGACGACCCCCGGAGGTTGAGCAAGCGGGACGAGCGAGGAACGAGCGAGCCCCGCGCCGACGAAACCTCGCAACCGACCTCGGGAACCCTGGCAGCGACGGTTGCCGGGGTTTCGTCGTCGCTCGCTTGCGCTCGCTTGCTCAACCTCCGGCCTCAGGAACGCTGGGCGCACGAGGGGCCGGGTTCGATCAATCAACGAGCGCTCGCTTGCGGCGCTTGCTCAACCTCCGGCGGCGGGGCGGCTCAACCCCGCAGCAGCCGGACGATCTCGGTGTAGCCGCGTTGCTCGGCGTGCTGGAGGGCGGTGACGCCGTCGCGGTCGGCGATGTCTCGGTCGACGCCGGCGTCGAGGAGGAGCCGCGCGATCTCCTGGTGGTCTCGTCCCCCGTCGCCGAGGATCACCGCCTCGAGCAACGCGGTCCAGCCGAGATCGTTGACGTGATCGAGGTCGACGTCGGTGCGAACGACACGTCGAATGTAGTCGGCGTGCCCCCGCTCGGCGGCCGGGATCGGCGACAGGCCGCCGAACCGGTTGCGGATCGTGAGGTCGGGGTTCGCGGGCAGGAGCGCCTCGAGCATCGCGACGCTGCCGGTGACTCCGGTGACCAGCCAGGGGGTGTCGTGGCGGTCGTCGAGCGCGTCGGGGTCGGCTCCCATGGCGACCAGCACCTGGGCGGCCGCGACCCGGTCGAAGGTGGCGGCCAACAGCAGCGCGGTGCGCTCGTTGCTGTCGCGGGCCTCGATGTCGGCACCCGCGCGGAGAGCGAGCGCCACCGCGTCGGCGTCGCCGTCCTCGGCGGCGCGCAGCAGGGCGCGATCGGGATCGCTGGGACGCTCTGCGGTGGTCACGGTCTCCATGATGTCGGCCAGCCGGGAGTACCCGCGTTCGCGGGCCATCTCCGACGGCGTCAGCCCGGCCGAGGGCGAGCGACGGTCGAGCTCGACGCCGCCGGCGACCAGCACCCGCACCGTCGTTGCGTACGCAGGGGTGTCCTCGCCGAGCCAGATCGCCTCGTGGATGGCCTGGTAGCCGATCCGGTTGACGTGGTCACGGTCGATACCCGCCCCGAGGAGCTCACCGACCACGAGGCCGTGACCGCGCTCGGCGGCCCGGATCAGCCCGGTGCCGTTCCAGCTGTCCTTGTCGTCGATCCGCGCGCCGTGGCGCAGGGTGAGGCGCAGCAGGTCGAGGTAGCCCTCACTGGTGGCGATCAGGTAGGCCGACTGCTCGGTGTCGTCCTTGGCGTTGACGTCGGCGCCCTGGCGGATCAGCCGCCGCGCGCGCGGCACGTCGTCGGCCCAGGCCGCGGCGCGCAGCCGCCGGTCGAGGGTCGCCTGCTCGGCGGCCGACGGCGGCCGCGCCGATGGCCGCTCGGTGCCGGCCGGCCCCGGCTGCGGCGTCGGGGTTCCCGTGCCCGCAGCGGATGAGTCGGCGGGGGTGCTCGGCGTCGGGCGTTCGTTCGAGCCGCCGCCGCAGGCGCTCGCGATCATCGCGATGGCGACCGCGAGGGCAGCCAGAGCTCGGGGGCGGGCGGACATGCGCGGATCCCTCGTTCGTGGACGGACGGACTGATCGGCTAACCCGCCACGACCCCACAGGATTCCGAGAGGACCATCACCCCCCTGGAAGACTCAGCCGATGAGGATCTCGAGCTGGGCCGACGAGCCGGGCGTGGTCGTGCTCCCCGACGGCCGGCGGGTGCGCGGCACCGGCGTGCGCCGTCCACGAGCCCAGGTTGGAGCGCCGGACTTCGCCGTGTACCTGCTGGCCCGCGCACCGGCACCGACGCCGTGGCCGAGTCGATGGGTGGCGTGGCGCGACTTCGGGCTGCCCCGCTGCACCGCCGACGCCGTGGCTGCGTTGCGCGAGGCGTTCGAACGCGCGGCGACCGAACGGGTCGAGATCGCCTGCGCTGGCGGCGTCGGCCGCACCGGCACCGCCCTCGCCCTCCTCGCCACGATGGGCGGCGCACGGGACCGTCTCGCCCCGGACGACGCCGTCGCGTGGGTGCGCGAGCATTACCACCGCCGGGCGGTCGAGACCCGTCGGCAACGCAGCTGGCTCCGGTCGGTCGCGGCGAGCATCGGTCCCACATGACGGCATGTGCCGCACCTGCGACCCAGCCTGGAAGCGTGACCATGATCCAGATCTCGCAACGTGCCCGAGGACGTTCTCCGACGCCTCAAGGCGCGCGCCGCGTTGGAAGGCGTGTCGCTGTCGGATCTCGCACTCACCGAACTGCGCCGGTCCTTGGAGCGATCCCGAGGTGTCCGTGCACGCGCCGTCGCTTCTCGGCGTCGAGGTCACCGCCGCTCTACGAGGCCTCGCGCTGGGTGGCCACGCCACGCCGGAGCGGGCCGAGCTGGCGTTGCGGGATCTGGACGCCGCGGCGATCGCGCGGCACGATCCGACACCGCTCCTCCCCCGAGTCTGGGAGCTGCGCGCCGACCTGACGCCGTACGACGCGGCCTATGTCGCCCTCGCCGATCCGCCGGATCACGCACGTGCGCGACCCCGGGCCTGAAGAGGTCAGTACGTCGTGACGTGCACGTGGTCGTAGTGGTTGGCCGTGACCGAGCCCCGGTCCTCCATGCCGCGCCAGCCCTCGCCGGAGCGCTCTACCGACCAGATGTGCTGGGCGTAGATGACGTAGCTGACGCCGAGCTCGGCGTAGTACTTGCGCACGAAGTCGGCCACGGCCTGACCCTCGGCGCCGGAGACCATGATGTCGACCGCGATGCCCTGCGCGTGCTCGCCGTCGCCGCGGAAGGTGCCGTAGACGGTGATGTCGGGGAACTCGGCGCACACGGCCTCGTGGACCTTGACGATGTTGGGGCTCACGCCCGGAGACACCGAGGTGCCGTTGGTGCACTCCCCGCCGAGGGTGAACGGCTCGTCCTCGGTGAGGTACCCGGCGGTCACCCAGCGCGTCTCGTCCTTCTCCCAGACGATCTCGACGCGGTCGAGCATCTCGCGGCCGGTGACGACGACCTGCTCGCCGGCGTCGACCTCGCCGGTGTTGTCGGCGTCCTCACCGGGGGTCGTCCACAGGTTCAGCGACTCGGTGGTCCACAGCTCGGTGTCGGCCTTGGCGATCGCCCGGGTCACCGCGGCGGGCGCGAGCATCTCGCGGATCTGGCGCTCCTCGGCGCTGAGCTTCGGGGCCTTGTCCTTCTTCGTCTTCTTCTTCGCAGCGGGCTCGACCGTGGTGGTCGCGTCGTCGCCCGCGCGGCGGGTGCCGCCTCGCGAGAGGCTGTCACGGGTGCCGACGGCCTCGCCGGCAGCGGTGGCCGCGGTGTCTCCGACGACGGGAGTGGGCGCCGCCATGACCGGCGCCACCGGTACGTCGGCTCCGAGCACGCCGATGGAGACGGCGCCGGCTGTGGCGATCACGGCGAGCGGTGCGGCGAGGAGGCCGGCACGGGGGCGGGGAAGTCGCGCTCCGAAGAGTCGGCGGGCATTGGTGTCCCGCTTGTGGCGATGTTGAGCCACAGCGCTGATCCTTTGCGGTCGAGGTCAGGTCACGGTCGTGCAAGTCGGGGAAGGTGCCCTGCCACGACGTTGTGGCCCACAGCGCGGTGGTTCGAGCGGCACGAAGACACGAGTGAAGCACACCCGCGGTCGATCGGGTCAATCTCAACCAAATCTGTGGACGGTGTCGATCGTCACGACGGGTCCGGCTCAAGTCACCCGCCGGTGGTCTCCCCGGCGTCCTCGCGCAGCACGCAGCCGGTGCCGTCGGTGTCGTCGAGCCAGCCCTCGGGGAGCACGACCCGCTCCCTCGGCGAGCCCTGCCGGCCACGTGGGGCACCGAGCTCGGAGACCGGGAACGGCTCGGCGGCGTTCAGCTGCGAGAGCAGCGCGTCGAGGGAGGCAAGGGAGTCGACCAGGCCGAGCGACTGGCGCATCGGGCCACCGGCGGCGAACCCCTTGAGGTACCACGTGACGTGCTTGCGGAACTCCTTGCAGCCGCGCTCCTCCCCCATGTGCTCGCACAGCAGCTCGGCGTGGCGCCGCATCATCACCACCACCTCGCCGAGGGTCGGCAGGGTCTTCACGTCGTCACCGGCGAACGCCGCGGCGAGATCGCGGAACAGCCACGGCCGGCCCAGGCAGCCGCGCCCGACGACGACGCCCGCGACGCCGGTCTCCTCGACCATCCGCAGCGCGTCGGCGGCCTCCCAGATGTCCCCGTTGCCCAGCACCGGGATGTCGGCATGCTCGACGAGCGCGGCGATCGCGTCCCAGTCGGCGGCTCCGCTGTAGGCCTGGGAGACCGTGCGCCCGTGCAGGGCGA
The DNA here is from genome assembly GCF_037936805.1 of Nocardioides epinepheli. Lineage (NCBI taxonomy): Bacteria > Bacillati > Actinomycetota > Actinomycetes > Propionibacteriales > Nocardioidaceae > Nocardioides > Nocardioides epinepheli. The sequence continues at coordinate 26,986 of NZ_JBBMMC010000019.1, forward strand.
TCGCCGCGCAGCCGGACTCGCCGGCGATCCGGCCGGCGTCGAGATAGGTGAGGTGGTCGGCGTCGAGGCCCTTGCGGGTCTTCATCGTCACCGGGACGCCGTAGGGCTCGGCCGCCGCGACGGCGTGCTGGAGGATCTGGCCGAGCAGGTTGCGCTTCCAGGGGAGCGCCCCGCCGCCGCCCTTGCGGGTGACCTTCGGCACCGGGCAGCCGAAGTTCAGGTCGACGTGGGCGACGCCGTACTCGCCGCACAGGATCTCGGTGGCCTTGCCGACGTAGACCGGGTCGGTGCCGTAGAGCTGCACCGACCGGGTGGTCTCGAGGTCGTCGAAGACCAGCATCCGCTTGGTCGTCTCATCACCCTCGACCAGGCCGCGGGAGGTGATCATCTCGCACACGTACAGGCCGGCGCCCTGCTCGGCGCACAGGCGGCGGTAGGCGGCGTTGGTGATGCCGGCCATCGGGGCCAGGACCACCGGCGTCTGGACCGTCAGCGAGCCGAGGCGCAGTGGCGAATACGGAGCGGTGGTCACATCTCCATGATGCGGCACCCAGGGCGTGTCTCCCTATTGCTGGTGGAGGCCGGCGTCGTCTGGGTCGTGCGAAGACGGTGCCGCAGGTGCGTCGGCATACCGGGCGTATTCAGAGCAGCTGCGGTGTCCGTCAGCGTGCGGTCTGGGCGGCGTCCGGCGCCGCCCTAGCGCAGGGGGACGAAACGGTAGGTCCCGTGCCGGGTGATGCGCGGGCCGGGGAGAGAGGCGCGCAGAAGGGTCGAGCGGACCGGAACGACCAGGACTCCGGTGGGGGTCAGCTGCTCGAGGAGGGTGTCAGGCAGCGCGGTGGCAGCGGCCGAGACCAGGATCCGGTCGTAGGCGACGACGTCGCCGCCGTCGGCCGGGTCCGGCTGCGCCGGCCGTCCGAGGGTGTCGGAGGCGGGCTCGATGCGGGCCCACGGCCGGTGCGTGCGGGCGAGGCTGTCGCGACCGAAGCGCACGAGGTCGGGCTCGAGCTCCAGCCCCAGGACCCGGCCGGTCGGGCCGACCAGCCAGGCGAGCAGCGCGGTGGTCCACCCCGACCCGGATCCGACGTCGAGGACCGACTGTCCGGGCTGCACGTCGAGCAGGCCCAGCATGGCCGCCACGGTGCGCGGCTGGGAGTTCGTCGCTCCGTGGCCGATCGGGATCGGACCGTCGTGGTCGGCCCGGTCCCGCTCCCCCGGCGGGAGGAACCACTCCCGCGGGGTCGCCTCGAACGCCGCGTCGACGGACATGGCCCCATCCTGCCTCGCCAGCGAGGTGGGACGGGAGGGTCAGCAGCCGAGGAGGCGCTCGGCGAAGTAGGGCGTGATCTGGTCGAGGGAGACCCGCTCCTGGGCCATCGAGTCCCGCTCGCGGACGGTGACGGCGTGGTCGTCGAGGGTCTCGAAGTCGACCGTGACGCAGTACGGCGTGCCGATCTCGTCCTGGCGCCGGTAGCGCTTGCCGATCGCGCCGGCGTCGTCGAAGTCGACGTTCCAGCCCTGCCGCAGCTCGGCGGCCAGGTCGCGGGCCTTGGGTGAGAGGTCGGCGTTGCGGCTGAGCGGGAGGACGGCGACCTTGACCGGCGCGAGCCGGGGGTCGAGCCGCAGCACGGTGCGCTTGTCGACCCCGCCCTTGGTGTTGGGCGCCTCGTCCTCGGTGTAGGCGTCGACGAGGAAGGTCATCAGGCTGCGGGACAGTCCGGCCGCCGGCTCGATGACGTAGGGCACGTAGCGCTCGTTGTTGGCCTGGTCGAAGTAGCTGAGGTCCTTGCCGGAGGCCTCGCTGTGGGTCTTGAGGTCGAAGTCGGTGCGATTGGCGATGCCCTCGAGCTCGCCCCACTCGGAGCCGGCGAAGTTGAACCGGTACTCGATGTCGACGGTGCGCTTGGAGTAGTGGCTCAGCTTCTCCTGGGCGTGCTCGTAGTGCCGCAGGTTCTCCTTGGCGACGCCGAGGTCGACGTACCAGCGGGTGCGCTCGTCGATCCAGTACTGGTGCCACTCCTCGTCCTCGCCGGGCTTGACGAAGAACTCCATCTCCATCTGCTCGAACTCGCGGGTGCGGAAGATGAAGTTGCCCGGCGTGATCTCGTTGCGGAAGCTCTTGCCCACCTGGGCGATGCCGAAGGGCGGCTTGGAGCGGGTGCTGGTGACCACGTTGGCGAAGTTCAAGAAGATGCCCTGCGCGGTCTCGGGGCGCAGGTAGTGCAGGCCCGACTCGTCGTCGACGACACCGAGGTAGGTCTTGAGCAGCCCGGAGAACGCGCGCGGCTCGGTCCAGGCGCCGCGGGTGCCACAGTGCGGGCAGGCGAGCGTGGCGAGGTCGATGTCGTCGGGGTTGACGTCGCCGCCCTGCTTCTCGGCCGCGGCCTCCTGCAGGTGGTCGGCACGGAACCGCCGGTGGCAGCTCTGGCACTCGGTGAGCGGGTCGGCGAAGGTCGCGACGTGGCCGCTGGCCTCCCAGGTCTGGCGCGGCAGGATGACGCTGGAGTCGAGCCCCACGACGTCGTCGCGCATCTGCACCATGGACTTCCACCACTGGCGCTTGATGTTCTCCTTCAGCTCCGCGCCGAGCGGGCCGTAGTCCCACGCCGAGCGGGTGCCTCCGTAGATCTCACCGCTGGGGAAGACGAAGCCTCGGCGCTTGGCGAGCGAGACGACCTGGTCGACGGCGGACGGCGGCGGCTTGGCCACGGGGTTCTCCTGGATGGCTGGGGTTCGGTCGACTGGCTGTCGATCGTTCCAATCAGCCTAACGAGCGCGTCTGCTGGATATTCAGGTCGGTCCCCGGGCCCGCCACCTCGTAGGCGCTCGGCTCCTCGATCGCGCGACCGAGCGTCGCCACGGCGTGCAGCTTGACGTCGTAGGAGGACAGCGCCCGCCGGTAGGCGCCGACGTGCTCCCAGGTGGTGGTGAGCACCCACAGCTCGGGGTCGTCGACGTTGCGGCCCAGGGTGCCGGTGAGGAAGCCGGGGCGTGCGGCGAGAGCGTCGTGGGCGCGTTGGAGGTCCTCGCGGAACGCCGGCCCGTCGGCCTCGGGCACGCGGAACCGGTTCACGACGATCACGGTCTTGACCCTACGAGGCGACCTCGGAGGTTGAGCAAGCCGGACGGGCGAGGAACGAGCTCGTCCAGCGCCGACGAAACCTCCTCACCGATCTCCGGGGCCGGCGCCGGGACGTCGTCAGGGCGGAATGTCGGTGGCTGCCCGTAGCGTGCGATCCATGGTCTCCGGCCGCCCCGAACCCGATCTCGTTCTCGTCGAGCGGGTGGGCCGGATCGCGACCGCGCTGCCGGATGCCTACGAGGAGGAGGCGTGGACCGGCGTGCGCTGGCGGGTCCGCAAGCACACCTTCGCCCACGTGCTGATGCTCAGCCCGGAGACCACCAGCACCCGCTCCGGGCACGAGCACCTTCCCGGGCTGATCTTCCGCTCCACCGGCGAGGAGCTCCTCGCGCTCAGCCACGCCGGGCCGCCGTTCTTCACGCTGTCGTGGGGCGACGACGTCGTCGCGCTGCTGCTCGACGACTCCACCGACTGGGAGGAGGTGGCCGAGCTGGTCACCGAGAGCTACCGGATCAGGGCGCCGCGGATGCTCGTGCGCCGTCTCGACGGGTCGTCGTGATGCTCACGAGTCGCCAGCCGAGCAGGAACAACGCCAGGGTGAGGGTGGCCACGATCACGAACGGCGTCGCGGTGCCGGCGTCGGTGAGGTGGCGCAGCACCATGCCGACCACGAGGGTGCCGAGCCAGACGACCGCACCGCTGCCGAGCGAGCGAGGACGCGCCTCGCGCCAGACCAGCAGCGTCCACGCGAGGGCGAGCCCCACGAGGAACGGCCACGCGGTCTCGAGCACGCCGCCGAGGGTGACGCCCTCCTCGTGACTGAACCGCCCGATCGTGGCGAACACGATCACCAGCACCGCGTCCACCGTCATCGCCACGAGCATCCCAAGCCATCGCACCCGCACAAGTCTGCCCGGAGCCCTGGCGGACGCCCTAGGGTGCCGCCATGGAGCACGAGGAGTACGCCCGGTACGACGCCGTCGGGCTCGCCGAGCTCGTCGGTTCCGGCGAGGTGTCGCCGGGCGAGCTGCTGAACACGGCGCGGGCGCGGGCCGCCGAGGTCAACGGGCGGATCAACGCGATCGTCGCCGACGTCGAGCCTCCACAGGCCAGGGCCGGCGGCGGCGCGTTCGCCGGGGTCCCGTTCCTGATCAAGGACCTCGGCCAGGACCTCGCCGGCTACCCGACGACCGGTGGCTCCCGGGCGCTGGCGAGGGTTCCTGCACCCGAGAACGCCACCGTGGTCCAGCGCTGGCTCGATGCTGGCCTGTCGATCTTCGGCAAGACCAACACCCCGGAGTTCGGCGCCAAGGGCATCACCGAGTCGCACCTGCTCGGTCCGGCCCGCAATCCGTGGGACACCGACCGGACGCCGGGAGGTTCCTCGGGCGGCTCCGCCGCTGCCGTGGCGGCCGGGATCGTGCCGTGCGCGGGCGCCAGTGACGGCGGCGGATCGATCCGGATCCCCGCCTCGGCCTGTGGCCTGTTCGGCCTGAAGGTCTCCCGCGGCCTGATCCCCTCCGGACCGGCAAGCGGCGAGCCGCTGGGCGGCACGGCCACCCACGGGGTGGTCTCGCGCACCGTCCGCGACACCGCAGCGATGCTCGACGTGCTGTGCGGCCCCGATCCGACCTCGCCGTACCTGCCCGCGATGCCCGCCCAGAGCTTCGCGAGTGCGGTCGGACGCGAGCCGGGCCGGCTGCGGATCGCGGTCTGCACCGCCAGCTCGATCAACCCCACCCCCGATTCCGAGGCGCTCGCGGCGGCGGCGTCGGCGGCCGAGCTGCTCAGCGACCTCGGCCACGACGTCGTCCAGCTCGACACCCAGCCCTACGACGACGCAGCCCTGGCGAGGGACTTCCTCACCAGCTGGTTCGCCTACTGCGCCTACTCCGTGGATGAGGCCAAGCGCATCAGCGGCAGCGGCGACGAGGGCTTCGAGCCCGACACCCTCCTCATGGCGGCGCTGGGCCGCGCGACCAGGCCCGTCGACCTGATCCGCTCCATCGAGAACCGCCACCAGCACGTGCGACGCCTGGCCGAGTTCCACGAGCACCACGACCTGCTGCTCACGCCCACGACCGCCACCGCTCCCCCGCGCATCGGCGCCTTCGACGTCGCGCCCCGACTGCTCCAGGCCCAGAAGGCGCTGCTCAAGGCGAGGTCGGCCGGCCTGCTGCGCTTCACCCCGATCGTGGAACAGATGATCTCCGACAACCTCGGCTGGGTGCCCTACACCCAGCTCGCCAATCTCACCGGTCGCCCGGCGATGACCGTGCCGCTGCACTGGACACCCGACGGGCTGCCCCTCGGCGTCCAGTTCGTCGGCCGGCTCGGCGCCGACTCCGACCTCCTCACCCTGGCCGCCCAGCTCGAGGCGGCACGCCCCTGGGCCGATCGACGTCCCACCGCGCTCGGAGGCTGAGCAGGCCGGACGCTCCGAATCGATCCGATCCGTCCCGCACGCCGCCCCCTCGCCGGCCTGTGGACAAGCTCCCCGCCCGGGATACTTTGAGGCGTAATCAACCTCCGGGGCCCTCCAAAAGGTTGATAACGCCTCAAAGTATCCCGGACGTATCCACAGGCGCCCGGTCGCGAGCGGCTCGGGCCGGCCGGTCCCCGGGCGCGGTCGCGGTCGCTCAGGTGCCGGGACGGGGCACCAGCGGGCGCACGACCACCTCGGGGATCGTGGCGGACGCCGGGAGGTCGAGCACGTGCAGGATCGTGTCGACGACCGTGTCGGCCGTCAGCCAGTGCGAGGGGTCGTAGACCCGGCCCTCCTGCTCGTGCACCTTCTCCTGCATCGCGGTGGCGGTGCGGCTCGGGAACACCGTGGTCACGCGGACCCCGTGCTCGAGCTCCTCGGCCCGTAGCGAGTCGGCCAGGGCGCGCAGTCCGAACTTCGAGGCCGCGTAGGCGGCCCAGTCGGCGCTCGCGTTGAGGCCGGCCGAGGAGTTCACGAACAGCACGAGGCCCCGGGCGCGGCGGACGGCCGGCAGCACCATCCGGGTGAGGATCGCGGGCGAGACCAGGTTGACGTCGATCTGCTCGCGGAGCTCGGCTGTCGCGATGGAGGCCACCGGAGCGAGATCGACGACGCCGGCGACGTGCTGGACCGAGTCGAGCCGGTCGACGTCGGCGAGCGCCGGCTCGACCGTGCGCTCCAGCGAGGCCGGATCGGCGAGGTCGGCCACGACGACGCGGGCACCGGGGAACGAGTCGGCCAGCGACTCGGCCCGCTCCCGGTTGCGGGCGGTGAGGACGAGCTGGTCGCCGCGCTCGTGCAGGCGACGGGCCAGCGCTGCGCCGATCCCGGCGCCCGCTCCGGTGACGAGGTGGGTGGCCATCGGTGGACCCGCGGCTCAGACGGTGAAGACGATCTTGCCGAAAACGTCGCCCGCGGCCATGGCGGCGAAGCCGTCGCGCGCCTCGGCGAGCGGGAGCTCGCGGTCGATGAGGGGGCGAGCGCCGGTGGCGTCGAGCAGGCTCACCAGGGAGGCGAGCTCGTCGCGGGTGCCCATCGTCGACCCGACCACGCTGAGCTGGAGGAAGAAGATCCGGGTGAGCTCGGCGTCGTCGAGGTCGGGCCCGGAGGTGGTGCCGCTGGTGACGATCGTCCCGCCGGGTCGCAGCGAGCGGATCGAGTGGGACCAGGTGGCCTTGCCGACGGTCTCCATGACGGCGTCGACCTTCACCGGCAGGCGGACACCGGACTCGAAGGCCTCGTGCGCGCCGATCTCGACCGCCCGGGCCCGCTTGGTCTCATCCCGGCTGGTCGCGAACACGCGCAGCCCCGCCGCGCGCGCCAGGATGATGCACGCGGTGGCCACTCCGCCGCCGGCGCCCTGCACGAGCACGGTGTCTCCGGCCTTCAGGCCGCCGCGGGTGAACAGCATCCGGTAGGCGGTCAGCCATGCGGTGGGCAGGCAGGCGGCCTCGGTGAACGACAGCGACGCCGGCTTCGGCACCAGGTTGCGCCGCGGCACCGCCACGCGCTCCGCCATCGTGCCCTGGTAGCGCTCGGAGAGCAGCGAGCGGCGCGGGTCGAGGGTCTGGTCGCCGATCCAGGACGGGTCGCTGATCACGGCGTGGACGACGACCTCGTTGCCGTCCTCGTCGAGGCCGGCGGCGTCGCAGCCGAGGATCATCGGCAGCTGGTCCTGCTTGAGGCCGACGCCGCGCAGCGACCAGACGTCGTGGTGGTTGAGGGAGGCGGCCTTCACCTCCACGGTGGTCCACCCGTCCGGAACCTCGGGCTCGGGACGCTCGCCGAGGACGAGACCGTCCAAGGGCGACTCGGCGGAGAAGGACTCTGCGTAGGCGGCGAACATAGAGCGACAGTAGCGACCCGGTCCGGTGGCTCCGGGTGCGGCTCTCACGCCGCGGGTCCCCGGGCTGCTTCCGGGGTCTACGGTGTCGCCATGGAGAAGCCGTACGTCATCGTCCTGTTCGGCGCGACCGGGGACCTGGCCAAGCGCAAGCTGCTGCCGGGCATCCTCCGGCTGGTCGAGTCGGACCTGATGCCCGACTACCGGGTCATCGGCACGTCGTTGGAGGACATCACGCCCGAGCAGTTCGACGCGCTGGCACGCGAGGCCTGCGAGGAGTACGGGAAGGGCGACATCACCGACGAGCGCTGGGCGCCGTTCTCCTCACGGCTGCGCTACGTCCCCACCAGTGCCGGCCCCGCGGCGCTGGCGGGACTCGTCAAGGAGTGCGAGGTCGAGCTGACCGCCGACCTGGGCACCACCGACGTCGATCGTCTCTACTACCTCAGCGTGCCGCCCAAGGCGGCGCTCGACGTCATCCACGAGCTCAAGGAGGCCGACCTCGTCGACGGCGCACGGGTGATCATGGAGAAGCCGTTCGGCACCGACCTGGCCTCCGCGAAACGCCTCAACGAGGAGGTACACAAGGTCTTCAGCGAGGACCAGGTGTTCCGCATCGACCACTTCCTCGGCAAGGAGGCGGCGCAGAACATCCTCGCCTTCCGGTTCGCGAACGGTCTGTTCGAGCCGATCTGGAACCGCAACTTCATCGACCACGTCCAGATCGACGTGCCGGAGACCCTCGGCCTGGAGGGTCGCACGGCGTTCTACGAGACCACCGGCGCCTATCGCGACATGGTGGTCACCCACCTGATGCAGGTGCTGGCGTTCATGGCGATGGAGCCGCCGACGTCGCTGGCCCCGGGACCGATCGGCGCGGAGAAGCTCAAGGTGTTCCAGTCGATGCGACCCATCGAGCCCCACAACGTCGTGCGCGGCCAGTACGCCGGCTATCGCGGAAAGGAGCAGGTGGCCGACGACTCAGACACCGAGACGTTCGTGGCGCTGAAGGTGGAGATCGACAACTGGCGCTGGGCCGGCGTCCCGTTCTACCTGCGCACCGGCAAGAAGCTCGCCGAGGGGGCGCGGATCATCTCCATCGCCTTCAAGGAGCCACCGCTGTCGATGTTCCCGGCGGGCTCGAACGCCGGCACCCAGGGCCCGGACCACCTCACCTTCGACCTGGCCGACCAGTCGCGGATGTCGCTGTCGTTCTACGGCAAGCGCCCCGGGCCCGGGATGAAGCTGGAGAAGGTCTCGATGCAGTTCGCGACGGTCGAGACCACCGGCTCCGGCGCGGTGCTCGAGGCCTACGAGCGGCTGATCTACGACGCGATGCGCGGCGACCACACGCTGTTCACCTCCGCCGACGGCATCGAGACGCTGTGGGACAAGTCCTCCCAGCTCCTCGAAAACCCGCCGCCGGTGCGCGGTTACGCGCCCGGCTCCTGGGGCCCCAACGCCATCCACCAGCTCATCGCCCCGCACGCCTGGCGGCTGCCATTCGAGCGCGTCTGGCGCGACCCGAACGCGTCCGGGGGCTGATCGTCGCGGCGCTTGTTACTGACCGTTCTTACCTCTGACCTGCGCTTGCAAGCGCAGGTCAGAGGTCACGACGGTCAGTAACAAGTCAGAACGGTCAGTAACAAGCCGCCCTGCTCAAGCCCGGGCGACGCCGTCGGCGCGAGCGGCCTCGGCCACGGCGGAGGAGACGGCCGGCCCGACCCGCGGGTCGAAGGGCGAGGGGACGACGTAGTCGGCGCTGAGCTCCTCGCCGACCAGGTCGGCCAGGGCGGTGGCGGCGGCGAGCTTCATGCCCTCGGTGATCGCGCTGGCTCGCACGTCGAAGGCCCCGCGGAAGATGCCCGGGAAGGCCAGCACGTTGTTGATCTGGTTCGGGAAGTCCGAACGGCCCGTGGCCACCACGGCGGCGTACTTGTGCGCGATGTCGGGGTGCACCTCGGGGGTCGGGTTCGCCATGGCGAAGATGATCGCCTCCGGCGCCATCCGGGCGACGTCCTCCTCGGGGATCGTGCCGCCGGAGACGCCGAGGTAGACGTCGGCCCCGTCGAGCGCGTCGGCGAGGGTGCCGCTGCGCCCGGTGCGGTCGGCGGTCAGCTCGGCCAGCGCCCGCTTGACCGGGGTGAGGTCACCGCGACCGGAGTGCACCACTCCCTTGCGGTCGGTGACCACCAGGTCCTCGATGCCGGCCTCGATGAGGATCTTGGCGATCGCGACGCCGGCCGCGCCGGCGCCGGAGATGACCACTCGCGTCCGGGCGGGCTCGCGGCCGGTGAGCCGCAGTGCGTTCTTCAGCGCTGCCAGCGCCACCACGGCGGTGCCGTGCTGGTCGTCGTGGAAGACCGGGATGTCCAGGCGCTCCTTGAGGCGGTCCTCGATCTCGAAGCAGCGCGGGGCCGAGATGTCCTCGAGGTTCACCCCGCCGAAGCTCGGGGCCATCCGAGCGACGGTCTCGATGATCTCCTCGGTGTCGGTCGTGTCGAGGCAGATCGGGACGGCGTCGACCCCACCGAACTGCTTGAAGAGCACCGCCTTGCCCTCCATCACCGGCATCGCCGCAGCCGGACCGATGTCGCCGAGTCCGAGGACGGCGGTGCCGTCGGTGACCACGGCGACGACGTTCGGGACCCAGGTGTACTGCTGGGTCAGCGAGGGATCCTCGGCGATCGCCTCGCAGACCAGGGCCACGCCGGGCGTGTAGGCCAGCGACAGGTCGTCGCGGCCGTCGAGGGCGACGGTCGAGACGGTCTGCATCTTCCCGCCGACGTGCAGGTCGAAGACGGGGTCCCCGGCGCGCGGGTGGGAAGCGGGTCCGGCCTGCCTAGCCTCATTGTCAGCCACGATTCGGGATACTCCCACAACCACGCGACGTCGTCCGGGCCGTCCATTGAGAGCCGGGTCACACCCGTCGGCGCACTCGTCCCGGTCGCGGCCACAGCCGCGCGACCACCACGCCCAGCACGGCGTCCTCGGGGACGGCGCCGCGAGATCGCGAGTCGAGGAGCCCCTCGGCCGCGTTGTCGCTGAGCAGCCACCAGCCGGCGGCGCGCCGCTCGGCGATCCGCTTCACCACCGCGGTGTCGTCTGCGAATCGCGCCACCACGACGTCGCCGACTCGCGGCTCGACCCGGCCCCGCACCAGCAGGCGGTCGCCCGGACGCAGCGTCGGCAGCATCGACCGGCCCCGCACGACCACCACCCGCAGGGGTGCGGAGTCACGACCGGTCATGCGGAGTAGTGTCCCAATCGACCGTTCCATCACTCGCACCACTCGAACGAGAGGATTCGCATGCTCTCCCGCCTGCTGCCCCGCATCTTCGCCCCCTCGCTGGAGGTCCAGGCGCACTGCGACCTGCCGTGCGGCGTCTACGACCCGGCCCAGGCCCGCATCGAGGCCGAGTCGATCAAGGCCATCATCGAGAAGGCCGACGCCAGTGACGACCCCGACTTCCGCACCCGCGCCATCTTGATTAAGGAGCAGCGCTCCGAGCTGGTCAAGCACCACCTCTGGGTGCTGTGGACCGACTACTTCAAGCCTCCGCACTTCGAGAAGTACCCCCAGCTGAACACGCTGGTCAACGAGGCCACCAAGCTGGCCGGTGCCTCGGGCACCAAGGGCTCGCTCGACCCCGCCGTCGCCGACGAGCTGCTGGCCAAGATCGACGAGATCGCCACGATCTTCTGGGAGACCAAGAAGGCCTGATCGCCTTACTCCACACACTGCCGAGTCGGCGTTCGTGTTCAACACGAGCGCCGACTCGGCGCATATAGGGTCTGTGCCATGTCAGACACGAGCACCCGCCCCGACGTCGAACTGCGGCTGCCGGCCGACAGCGCCTTCGCCTCGGTGCTGCGGACCACCACCGCCGGGCTGGCGGCCCGCCTCGACTTCACCATCGACGACATCGAGGACCTGCGGATCGCGGTCGGCGAGGCGAACGCGATGGTGCTCGAGCATGCCGATGCGGGCAGCGACCTCACCTGCGGCTTCCACCTCTCTCCCGGTCAGATGACGGTGACCATCCGTGCTGACGCGGCCGGCAACCCGGTGCCCGACCTCGACAGCTTCGCCTGGCAGGTCCTCGACACCCTTGCCTCCTCCGCTGACATCGAGTCGGCCGACGGTCACATCTCGATCACCATGACGATGACCTCCTCGGCCCTCGGGGGCTGACGTGACCTCCTCCAACCTGTCCGGCCCGCCCAGCTCCCCCGACGGCGACGCCGCTGCACGGTCGGACGCCGACGCCCGAGCCAGCCGTGTCGAGGCGACCCGGCAACGCAGCGCCGAGCTGTTCGTCGAGTTCCGCGACGAGCAGGCCTCCGAGGCGAGCCGAGCCCACGCGCGCGATGGGCTCGTCCACCTCCACCTGCCCCTGGTCGAGCACTGTGCCCGCCGGTTCCGCAACCGCGGCGAGCCGTTCGAGGACCTCGTCCAGGTCGGGACCATCGGCCTGATCAAGTCGATCGACCGCTTCGACACCGAGCGCGGCGTGGAGTTCTCGACGTACGCGACCCCCACGATCATCGGCGAGATCAAGCGCTACTTCCGCGACAAGGGGTGGGCGATCCGGGTACCGCGGCGGCTGCAGGAGCTGCGGATGCAGATCAGCACCGCCACCGCCGAGCTCACCCAGACCCTCGGCCGCTCCCCCACGGCCCGCGAGCTGGCGGAGACGATCGGCTGCTCGGTCGAGGAGATCGTCGAGGGCATCGAGTCGAGCAACGCCTACTCGACCCTGTCGCTCGACGCCAGCGACGACTCCGAGGACGGCGCCGGCTCGAGCATGCTCGACGCGATCGGCATCGAGGACGAGGGGCTGGAGCATGTGGAGATCCGCGAGTCCATCAAGCCGCTGCTGGAGCGCCTGGAGCCTCGGGAGAAGAAGATCCTGCTGCTGCGGTTCTTCAAGAACATGACCCAGTCCCAGATCGCGGAGGAGATCGGCGTCTCCCAGATGCACGTCTCCCGGCTGCTCAACCGGACCTTGGAGCAGTTGCGCACCTCCTTGGAGGCACCCGATCCGGACTAGGCCGAGGACCCGCTCGGGTCACACCGAGTCGGGATCCTCCGGCCGTCCCTCGCGCTCCAGCGCGAGCCGGCTCGACGGCACGAGCACCAGGGCCAGGGTGGCGACCGCCACGACGGTCAGCCCGAGGGCCAAGAGGGGCATGTCGCGCAGGTTCCACGCGATCCCCAGCTGGACCAGCTGGGTGATCAGGATCGGGCCCCGGGCCCAGCCGTTGACCTGCCACAGTCCCCACGCGGCCGCCAGCAGCCCGAGCCCGTAGGCCCCGAGGAAGATTCCCACCGCCGACGCGGCACCGGATCCGCTGGAGTCGTCGCCTCCGACGCCCGCGAAGGCGAGGCCGGCCAGCACGACCAGGGTGACCCCTTGCACTGCGACCAGGATCGCTGAGAGGGTCAGGGGTAGCGGCCGCGACCGGCGGGGGGCATCCACGACAGGAGCCTAAGGCTCTCCCGGCGGGCAGCGGCTCTCGGGACATGGGTTCGACGACCGGGTCGACGATCCCAATGCAGTGATGGGCCTCTGGCCAGATGACCAGTTTGTGACGGACGAGACTGATATCGGCGGCGAGAAACACTTGATCCCGGGGCCGATAGTTGCCATTGTTGACCGTCGCTCGTGAAATCGTTCACACACATTAACGCCACGCGCGCCCGCAGGCCTGACAACCTCCCCTGCCTGCACGTACGAGAGATCAAGGATCCACCCACCCATGGATTGGCGTCACCGTTCTGCGTGCCTCGACGAGGACCCGGAACTGTTCTTCCCGATCGGCAACACCGGTCCGGCCATCCTCCAGATCGAGGAGGCCAAGCAGGTGTGCCGACGCTGCGACGTGCGCGAGCAGTGTCTCGCGTGGGCGTTGGAGGCGGGACAGGACCACGGTGTCTGGGGTGGCCTCAGCGAGGATGAGCGGCGCGCGCTCAAGCGCCGCAACGCCCGCGCCCGCGTCCGCACCGCCTGAGTCAGGTCCCCGCCTGAGGCACGTCGATCTCGACCCGGGTCCCCCCGCCGGAGCCCGGTCCGATCGCGAGATGGCCTCCGAGCTCGGTCTCGACCAGCGTGCGCACGATGGAGAGGCCGAGGTTCGTCGAACCCTCCAGGCTGAATCCCTGCGGCAGCCCCCGCCCGTCGTCATCGACGACGACGAGACTGCGCCCCCCGCGCCGCTCCACCGCCACCCGGATCTCGCCGGTCTCGTCGGCACCGAGGCCCTCGTAGCCGTGCTCGACGGCGTTCTGCAGCAGCTCGGTCAGCACCATCGCCAAGGTGTTGGCGCCCTCGCTCGGCAGTGCCCCGAACGTGCCCTCGCGGCGCACCCGCACCCGCCCGGTCAGCGCGCTCACCTCGGTCACCATCACGCCGAGCCGGTCGGCGATGTCGTCGAACTCGACCGTCTCCTCGACCGCCTGGCTCAGCGTCTCGTGGACGATCGCGATCGACCCGACCCGACGCACCGCCTCCTCCAGGGCCAGCTTCGCGGTGTCGTTGTCGATCCGCCGGGCCTGCAGGCGGAGCAAGGCGGCGACGGTCTGCAGGTTGTTCTTCACCCGGTGGTGGATCTCGCGGATCGTCGCGTCCTTGGTCACCAGCTCGCGGTCCCGGCGCCGTAGATCGGACACATCTCGCACCAGGATCAGCGCCCCGATGTGCTCGCCGTGGGAGCGAAGCGGGATCGAGCGCACGATCAGCGACACCTCGTCGGTGCCGATCTCGACGTCGCGATGGGCGCGCCCGCCGAGCACCGCGCTCAGCGTCTCCTCGTCGGGGCGGCGCCGGGGCGGCACCAGCTCGCGCACCAGGTCGGCCAGCACCAGCCCCGCGAGGTCGCCGGAGAGACCCAGGCGGCGGTAGACCGACTGCGCGTTCGGGCTCGCGTAGGCGACGTGGCCACCGCCGTCGACCCTCAAGAAGCCGTCTCCGACGCGCGGGGAGTCCGCGTGATCGCTGCGCTGCCCGGTCGCCGGGAAGTGGCCGTTGGCGATCATCTGGGTCAGGTCGGCAGCGGTCTGGAGGTAGGAGAGCTCGAGTCGCGACGGCGTCCGCACCCCGAGCAGGTTGGTGTGCCGCCCGATCACGCCCAGTACCCGTCCGGCACGAACCACCGGGATCGCCTCGACCCGCACCGGCACCTCGTCGCGCCACTCCGGATCGCCCTCCCGCGCGGTGCGCGCCTGCTCGAACGCCTGGTCCAGCAGTACCCGGCGACCGCGCGGCACGTAGGAGCCGACGATGTCGTCGACATAGGCCGTCGGGCCGGTCGTGGGCCGGATCTGCGCGGCCGCCCAGAACCCGGACCGCTCCCGATCGGGCAGCCACAGCACCAGGTCGGCGAAGGACAGGTCGGCGATGATCTGCCAGTCGGCCTGGAGCAGTTGGAGCCACGCGACGTCGTCGGGCCGGAGATCGGTGTGGGTGCGGACGATCTCGGCGAAGGACGGCACCGCTGCAGCCTAGGGCGACCCACCGTTCACCCCCTCACCACCCGCACCAGAATCCGATCCCGAATGGGCCTTACGTCCCACCCTTTGGCAGGATGTGCGCCGTGGTGGAGGTGGACTGGAAGCGGGTGCAGGACGACGACTTCCGGGTCCCCGCAGACGCCTCGATCGCCGACCTGACCGAAGAGCTCACCGTCATGCTCGGCGACCCGGATCCCGAGCGCCGCGACGCCCTGGCCTACCCCACGCTGGCCACCTGGATCGAGCGTGGCGTCTACGACGACCTGCTCGCCGGCCTCGGCGACGGGATGGTCGCCGGGCTCCAGATCGGCCTGGGCGGCACCGACGACGACACGGTCTTCCGGCGCAGCTTCTCCGCGCTGATCCTGGCCGAGTGCGTGACACGCGACAACGGCCGTCCCCTCGTCCTCGGCGGCAAGATCCTCCAGTGGGGCGATGCCCTGGTCACCTGGATGCTGCGCGAGCGCGACCTGCGCGGCTACGTGCCCGGCAAGGGCTGGGCCCACGCCATCGCGCACGGGGCCGACGGGATCGGCGTCTTCGCCCAGTCCCCGCACTTCGGCCCACCGGAGCTGACCGTGCTGCTCGACGTCGTCGCCGACGTGCTCTGCACCCCGGTCCCCCAGCCGCTCAGCCATGGCGAGGAGGACCGGCTGGCCGCGGCCACGATGGCCGTGCTGCGCCGCAACCAGGTCCCGGTCACCGTCGTCGAGCCGTGGATCAACCGGATCGCGGAGCACGCTCAGCAGCAGCCCGACGACGGGACCGACCCGTTCCTGGTCACCGGGCACGCCCAGGCCTTCCTGCGTGCGCTGTACCTGCAGCTGGCGCTCGGCGGCCGTCCGCCCTCCACCCGTGCGGACCTCATGCTGGTGCTGGTCGGTGCACTGCGCGTCACGAACTCGCACTACTTCGATCCACCGAACGCCTGATCGATCGATCCGACCTCTAGTGTCGGAGCATGACTTCGACCGAGGACCCCAACGCCGAGCTCACCGGACACGCGGGCGAGCTGGCGGTCGCGGTGGCCCGCGCCCACGGCGTCGAGACGATGTTCACGCTCTCGGGCGCCCACGTGTTCCCGATGTACGACGGCGCGGTGAAGGCCGATCCGCCGATGCGGCTCCTCGACGTCCGGCATGAGCAGACAGCCGCGTTCGCCGCGGAGGCGACCGGGAAGCTCACCCGGGTGCCCGGCCTGGCCGTCCTCACCGCCGGCCCCGGCGTCACCAACGGGGTCAGCGCCATCGCGCAGGCGCAGTTCGCTGGCTCCCCCATGGTCGTCGTGGGCGGCCGGGCGCCGCAGAACCGCTGGGGTACCGGCAGCCTGCAGGAGCTGGACCAGCCGCCGATCGTCGCCTCGATCTCCAAGCTCGCCACCACGATCCCCACCGCCGCGCAGATCCTCGACGGCATGGACCGTGCCTTCGACGTCGCCGGCTCCTCACACCGCGGGCCGGTGTTCGTCGACGTCCCGATGGACGAGTTCTTCAACACCGCCTCGGGCCCCGCGCCACGCACGCCGGACGCCGCCCCCGTCGAGCCCGACGGCGACGCGCTGGGCCGGATCGCCGGGCTGCTGGCCGGTGCCCGGCGTCCGGTGATCATCGTGGGCACCGACGTGTGGGCCGACGGCGCCGAGGAGGCCGCGCTCCGGCTGGTCGAGGACGCCGGGCTGCCTGCCGTCACCAATGGCATGGGCCGCGGCGTGATCCCGGGCGGCCACCCGCTGCTGGTCACCAAGGCGCGCGGGAAGGCCCTCAAGGAGGCAGACCTGGTCGTGGTCGTCGGCACGCCGCTGGACTTCCGGCTGGGCTACGGCGTCTTCGGTGACCCCGAGGACCCCACACCCGTCGTCCACATCGCCGACTCCCCCGGCCAGGTCGCGTCCCACGCCACGCTCGCGGCGTCGGCCGCCGGTGACCTCACCACGGCGCTCGACGGCGTCCTGGCCGCGCTCCAGCGAGGCGAGCGTCCCGACTGGGGCGCCTGGGTCGAGGACCTCCAGGGCGCGGTCGCGGCGGCCGTCGAGCGGGACTCCGCGCTGCTCAGCGCCGAGGCCGACCCGATCCACCCGGCCCGCATCTACGGCGAACTGGCCCCGCGCCTGGCCGAGGACGCCGTGGTGATCGGCGACGGCGGCGACTTCGTGAGCTTCGCGGGCAAGTTCATCGAGCCGCGCCGTCCTGGCGGCTGGCTCGACCCAGGCCCCTACGGATGCCTCGGCGCCGGGCTGGGCGCCGCGATCGCGGCACGGATCGCGCGACCGTCGTCGCAGATCGTGCTGCTGCTCGGCGACGGCGCCGCCGGCTTCTCCCTGATGGACGTCGACACCCTGGTCCGGCACAACCTGCCGGTGGTGATGGTGATGGGCAACAACTCCGCGTGGGGCCTGGAGAAGGGGCCGATGCAGATGCTCTACGGCTACGACGTCGCCGCGGACCTGGGCACCCACACCCGCTACGACGAGGTGGTCAAGGCGCTCGGTGGGGCGGGCGAGACCGTCACCGACCCACGCCAGATCGGGCCGGCCCTCGACCGGGCGTTCGCCTCCGGCGTCCCGTACCTGGTCAACGTGATCACCGACGTCGAGGCGGCTTATCCGCGCGCCACGTTCGGGATCTGAGGCTCGATGAGCATCGAGGCGACCCTGCGGTTCACCGTGACCGACGCCGACACCGCCGCCGCCGTCGGCAGCGGCACCCTGCCGGTGCTCGGAACTCCCCGGCTGCTCGCGTGGTGCGAGGCGGCGACCTGCGCGGCGCTGGAGCCGACGCTCGCCGACGGCTCCACCAGCGTCGGCACCCGCGTCACCCTGGAGCACCTGGCGGCCTCCCCCGTCGGCCGGGAGGTCGAGGTCGTCGCCACCGAGGTCTACGCCGACGGGCGCCTGCACCGGTTCAGCGTCGCCGCCCGCCACCACGGCAGCGACGCCAAGCTCATCGCCTCCGGCGAGATCACCCGCGTCGTCGTCGACGCCGACCGCTTCCTCTCCCGCCTCTGACTCCCCCATTCACGCTGACCCGTCCGCTATAGCTGACGGGTCAGCGCACGATCGAGGGTGACCCGTCTGCTATGGCTGACGGGTCAGCGTGGATGGGAGGGTCGTGGCGGCCGATTTCGTGGGGCGCGGCGGGCCTGAGAGACTGGAGCGTTACCGAACCCAGGAGGTCACCATGGGCAAGACCGGCCGCAAGCGCCGCGCGCGTCGCAAGAAGGGCGCGAACCACGGCAAGCGCCCCAACAGCTGACTTGGCTGAAGTGCTATCCCGGTAGCACCGCGAAGACCCCCGGACCGCAGTCGCGGTGCCGGGGGTCTCTGCTGTCTGATCGACGCTCGGATCGGGCCGACCGGTGCGGCCGGTCAGCCCTCGCTGATCTGGACCTGGATCTGGCGGATCTGGATGCGGACCCGGTCACGCAGGTCCGAGGGCGCCTGCTCGGAGCAGGAGCGGGCGACCACCGCCTTCACGGTGCGCTGCAGGTCGTACTTCTGCAGGCACGGGTTGCACGTGTCGAGGTGACGGCGCACGACCACGCAGTCGGCGTCTCCGAGCTCGTTGTCGAGGAGGAAGACGATCTGCTCGAGGAAGTCGGCGCAGTCGACGTCGTCGTGCCGCTCTGGGGTGCCCATCAGCTCTTCGCCTCCACAGTGCCGGCGGGGAGCAGGTCGTTGGCCCGCACGTAGTCCGACAGCATGTCGCGCAGCTGACGTCGACCCCGGTGCAGCCGCGACATGACCGTCCCGATCGGGGTGTCCATGATCTCGGCGATCTCCTTGTAGGCGAAGCCCTCGACGTCGGCGAGGTAGACGGCGAGCCGGAACTCCTCGGGGAGCCGCTGAAGGGCGTCCTTGACCTGACTGTCGGGCAGGTGCTCGAGGGCCTCGGTCTCCGCCGAGCGCAGGCCCGTGGAGGTGTGCGACTCCGCGCGCGCCAGCTGCCAGTCCTCGACGTCCTCGGACATCGACTGCTGAGGCTGGCGCTGCTTCTTGCGGTAGTTGTTGATGAAGGTGTTGGTGAGGATCCGGTACAACCAGGCCTTCAGGTTGGTGCCCGGCTTGAACTGGTGGAAGGCCGAGAACGCCTTCGCGAAGGTCTCCTGCACCAGGTCCTCGGCGTCGGCCGGGTTGCGGGTCATCCGCATGGCGGCGGAGTACAGCTGGTCGAGGAAGGGCAGCGCGTCGCGCTCGAACCGCAGCGAGCGCTCGGCCTCGGTCTCGGTGGCGAGGTCGACGACGTCGTCGGCCACGGGGGTTTCGATCTCACTCATCAGGTCCCAGCCTAGCCCCCGGCCGCCAGCGACCACGCCGGTCGCCGGGCCGCGCACAGCGGCGGCGGGACGTTCCATCGTTGCCATCACATAGGACCGAACGCGGACGGCGGCGCGGTCATTCCCGGTGCGGGTCAGTTGCCGGCGACCTCGCGCACGATCCACTCGAGCGTCGACTCGACGACGATGTCGAGCGCACCCTCCTGCGAGATCGGGCCGCGCGCCGGCACCTTGAAGCCGTGATCGGCGCCCGGGACGACCGCCATGTCGACGGCGCTGGGGAACTCCTCGGGGCGCCCCATCGAGTCACGCTCGCCTTGGACGACGAGGGTGCGCACGCCGGCGCGGCGCAGCTCCTCGAGCCGGGACTTCTCCGGGTGTCCGGGCGGGTGCAGGGGGAACGCCAGGGCCAGCGCGCCCGAGGCGCCTAGCTGTCTGGCGGTCCGCACCGCCGAGCGGGCACCGGCCGAGCGTCCTCCGACCACGAGCGGGGTCCGGGTGCGGAGCTTGTCGGCGCCGGCGATGAACGCGGCGTCGAGGGTGGCGGGCGCACCGGCGACCTTGCGCCCCGCCCGCACCCACGGCTGCTCGAACCGGACGACGGACACGTTGTTGCGGGGCAGCGCCTCGGCCAGCGCCTCGAGGTCACGACTGTCGATCCCGGCGCCCGCGCCGTGCCCGAGCAGCAGGGTGGCGATCGGCTTGCGGGCCCGCTCGATGACCAGGCGGCCCTCGCCGTGCGGGGTCTCGACGAGCAGTTCGACGTGGGTCACGACGGGACATCCTCCAGGGGCAGCGGCTCGATCAGCTCGGGGCCGTTGTTGCGGACGTTGCCGACCGCCGTGGAGACCGGATAGGCCTCCAGGCGCCCCGGAGCGGCGGGCACCAGGAGGTCGATCAGGTCGTCGGCCGGGGTGCCCGGGTCGAGCCATCGCTCCCACCGGTCGGGCTCGACCATCAGCGGCATCCGGTCGTGGATGCGCCCGAGGTCGTCCTCGGCGTCGGTGGTGATGATCGTGCAGGTCCAGCGGAACCGGGCCGGATCGTCGTCGTCGCGGGTGGGGTCGCGCCAGATCTCGTAGAGACCGGCCATCGCCATGGTGCCGTGGTCGTCGGGCCGGATGAAGTAGGGCTGCTTGCGCGGCTTGCCGGACTTGGTCGTCTCCTCGGTCTGGTACCACTCGTAGTAGCCGTCGGCCGGCAGCAGGCAGCGCCTCTTGGCGAACGCCCGGCGGAACGACGGCTTCTGCGCGACCGTCTCCATCCGCGCGTTGATGAGCCGGGAGCCGATGGCGGGGTCCTTGGCCCACGACGGCACCAGGCCCCATCGCACCACGCGCAACTGCCGCTCGGGCGGCTCCTCGCTCTCGCGCGAGGGCGGCCGTTCCATGACCGCGTAGACGTCCTTGGTGGGGGCCACGTTGTAGTCGGGCTCGAGGGGCTCCTCGACCCGGGTCTCGGCGACGTCGAACTCCTCCACGAGGTCGTCGGTGGTCCGACTCGACGCGTACCTCCCGCACATGGGTCCGATCCTAGGGGCCGCCGGGGACCGGCGATGCCTCGCGCGGGCATCGCGTGCGAGTCGCGACGGCGATCCGGCGCCCGCTCCGGACGCGACCGGGCCGAGCCCTGGCGACTCCAGCGCTCCACTCCGGCAGGTGGAGCGCCGGATCGGTGGATCGCATAGGTTGGTGTCCATGAGTCTCAGCCGTCTGATCGCCCGCCCGCTCCTGGCCTCCGGTTTCATCGTCGGTGCCATCAGCGCGCTGCGGAACACCCCCGCCGTGGCCGCCAAGGCCAAGCCCTTCACCGAGAAGGTCGTCCCGCTCGCCCAGAGCAAGGGCGTGCCGCTGCCCAACGACCCCGCCCTGCTGGTGCGGATCAACGCCGGAGTGCAGATCGCCGGCGCCCTCGCGCTGGCCACCGGCAAGGCACCCCGGCTCGGCGCGACCGCGCTGGCCGCGTCGCTGGTGCCCACCACCATCGCGGGGCACGCGTTCTGGGCCGAGACCACCGAGCAGGGCAAGAACGCCCAGCGGCTCCAGTTCTTCAAGAACGCCTCGCTGCTCGGCGGCGCGATCATCGCCGCCGGCGACACCGACGGGAAGCCCGGTGTCGCCTGGCGTGCACGGCGCGCCGCGAAGGACGCCCGCCGCGAGGCCAAGACGCTGGCCGCCACCGCCAAGCGGGAGGCCAAGATCGCCAAGGCGAAGGTCTCCTAACCCTTGGCATCGGCACCCGAGGATCCGTGGCCGTCTCCTCGGGTCCACGATCCTGTCGAGGCGGTGGTCTCGCTCCCGGGCAGCAAGTCGCTGGCCAACCGGGCGCTCGTGCTCGCCGCGATCGCCGATGGTCCGTCGGTGGTCCGTCGCGCGCTGCGCTCGCGCGACACCCTGCTGATGGCCGGCGGCCTCACCGCGCTCGGCGCGGACGTCGACACCACAGGCGAGGACTGGATCGTCTCGCCTGGACCGTTCGACCGGGACGCCGCGATCGACTGCGGACTGGCCGGCACCGTGATGCGCTTCGTGCCGCCAGTGGCGGCGCTGTCGTCCGCCACGGTGTCCTTCGACGGCGATCCGCACATGCGCAGCCGCCCGATCGGCGAGGTGCTGCTGGCGCTGCGGTCGATCGGCGTCACGGTCGACGACGACGGGCGCGGGGCGCTGCCGTTCGCGATCCGCGGCGCCGGGTCGGTGCGCGGCGGCACCGTGGTGATCGACGCCTCGGCGTCCTCGCAGTTCGTCTCCGCCCTGCTGCTCGCCGGTGCGCGCTACGAGGAGGGCATCGACGTCCGACATGACGGAAAGCCGGTGCCCTCGCTCCCCCACATCGACATGACGGTGGCGGTGCTGCGTGAGCACGGCGTCGAGGTCGACGACTCCGAGGCCAACCGTTGGGCGGTGGCGCCCGGTCCGATCAGGGCGGTCGACCGGGTCATCGAGCCCGACCTGTCGAATGCCGCGCCCTTCCTGGCCCTGGCGGCGCTCAGCGGCGGCACGGTCACCGTGCGCGACTGGCCGGAGACCACCACCCAGCCCGGCGACGAGCTGCGCTCGATCCTGAGCCTGATGGGCTGCGCGGTCACCCGCACCGCGGACGGACTGCAGGTCACCGGGCCCGAGCGCCTCGCCGGCGTCGACCTCGACCTTCACGACGTCGGCGAGCTGACGCCCGCGATCGCCGCGTTGTGCGCACTGGCCGACGGCCCCTCGCACCTGCGCGGCATCGCGCACATCCGCGGCCACGAGACCGACCGCATCGCGGCCCTCGCCGCCGAGCTCGGCGCCCTCGGCGCGGAGGTCACCGAGCATCCCGACGGCCTCTCGATCCGGCCCGCACCCCTGCACGGCGGCGTCTTCCACACCTACGCCGACCACCGGATGGCGCACGCCGGCGTGATCATCGGTGCCGCCGTCGACGGCGTCCTGGTCGAGAACATCGCCACCACCGGCAAGACCTTCCCCGACTTCGCCGGGTTCTGGACCCGCACCGTCTCGGGCGCGTGAGCAGGACCCGATGAGCGGGCGCTACTCCGAGCACGACGTCGAGCACTACGAGCGCCCGCGCCGCCGGACCAGGCCACGCACCAAGGAACGACCTACATACGACGACGCGGTCGAGGGCGTCGTCGTCACCGTCGACCGGGGGCGATTCACCCTCCTCGTCGACGACGCGACCGTGCTCGCGGTCAAGGCGCGCCCGCTGGGCCGCAAGGGCGTCGTCGTCGGCGACCGCGTGCGGGTGGTCGGCGACACCTCGGGTGCCGAGGGCAGCCTGGCTCGCATCGTCGAGGTCGTGGAGCGGACCACCACGCTGCGGCGCACCGCCGACGACGACGATCCGGTCGAGCGGGTCATCGTCTCCAACGCCGCACAGCTCGTGGTCGTGACGGCACTCGCCGACCCGGACCCGCAGCCGCGGCTGATCGACCGCGCGCTGGTGGCCGCCTTCGACGCCGGCATGCAGCCGTTGCTGTGTCTGACCAAGGCCGACCTGCGCGATCCGGAGTCCCTGCTCTCGACCTACCGCTCGCTCGGCGTGCCGTGGGTGGTCACCCGCCGCGGCGGCGACCTCACCGAGGTGCGCGAGCACCTCGCCGGCAAGACCAGCGTGCTGGTGGGCTCCAGCGGCGTCGGGAAGTCGACGCTGGTCAATGCGCTCGTGCCCGATGCCGACCGCGAGGTCGGCCTGGTCAACGCGGTCACCGGCCGCGGTCGGCACACCTCGACCTCGGCCTACCTGCTTCGCCTCCCGCCGCTGCCCGACGGCGCCTCCTCCGTGGACGGCGGCTGGATCATCGACACCCCCGGCATCCGCTCGTTCGGGCTCGCCCACGTGCAGCCCGAGGACCTGATCGGCGCCTTCCCCGACCTCGACGAGATGACCGAGGACTGCCCCCGCGGCTGCACTCACGGCGAGGACGAGCCCGAGTGCGGACTCGACGAGGCGATGGCCGCCGGCCTCGCCGACCCCGACCGGGTGGCCTCGTTCCGGCGGCTGCTCGCCGCGCGCAGCGTCAGCGAGTACTGACGCACCTGAGCGCAGCGAAGGTGCGTGGACGGTGATCGAGCGAGCCGTCAGGTGCTCAGCCTGCGACTGCGGCGTCTCAGCTCTGGTAGCCGGCCCACTTCAGCTGCGCACCGGCGTCGCCGGTGAGGATCGTGTAGACGAAGGTGAGGGCTGCCGTGGCGACCAGCAGCACAGAGAGGACGACGCGGGTCGGGCCGGAGCGGGTGTGGAACCATGCGGCCACGAACGCGACGACCGCGAACCCGGTGACCGAGAGCCTCAGGATCCCGGCGCGCGACTGGTGCGTCTCGAGCATCTCGTGCCGCGTCGGGTCGGTGTAGAAGGTCGGGTTGGCCTCCTCCACCTCCTCGCCGGAGAGGTAGGACACCCAGATCGCCACGAGGGCTACGGCGGCCAGGCCTGCCAGTGGCCAGCGCAGCCAGTCGCGCCATCGGGGCACGAGGGCGTACAGCAGACCCGCAAGGGCCGCAAGCGGCGCGAACACCACCGCCGCGTGCACGACGAATGCGTGGAGCGGCAGCCCGTTGATCTCCATAGATGATGATTCAACCACCTGGGACCAACAGCGACCGGGACCCACAGCAGCCAGCGCTCTGCTCTGTCGCGCTGCGACACCATAGGGTGAGCCTCGTGGCGCACCCCGACTACACCGACGACCTCCGCCTCGCCCACGTGCTGGCCGACGACGCCGACTCGCTCACCAATGCCCGATTCAAGGCCCTCGACCTCCACGTGATGAGCAAGCCGGACCTCACGCCGGTCACCGACGCCGACCAGGCGGTCGAGGAGGGCATCCGCCGGACCCTCTCGCGGGTGCGCTCACGCGATGCGATCACCGGCGAGGAGCAGGGCTCCAGCGGCCACTCGCAACGACGCTGGATCATCGACCCCATCGACGGCACCAAGAACTTCGTGCGCGGCGTCCCGGTGTGGGCCACGCTCATCGCGCTGGCCGTCGACGACGAGGTGGTGCTCGGCGTCGTCTCGGCCCCGCAGTTGCAGCGCCGGTGGTGGGCGTCCAAGGGTGGCGGCGCCTACACCGGGCGGTCGCTGCTCAAGGCGACCCCGATCCAGGTCTCCGACGTCCGGCGCCTCGAGGACGCCTCGATGTCCTACTCCTCCTTCCACGGCTGGGAGGAGCGCGGCCGACTCGACGACTTCATGTCCCTGGCGCGCCGCTGCTGGCGCACCCGGGCCTACGGCGACTTCTGGTCCTACATGCTGCTCGCCGAGGGCGCCGTCGACCTCGCCGCGGAGCCGGAGCTCCAGGTCTACGACATGGCCGCCCTCGACGTCATCGTGCGCGAAGCGGGCGGTCGCTTCACCTCCCTCGACGGCTCGGACGGCCCGTGGGGCGGCAACGTGGTGGCCTCCAACGGCCACCTCCACGACGCCGCCCTCTCCTTCCTCGGCGGACTGCCCGACGACCACGCCGCCGACGCCGACTGGCCCGCCCCCGGCATCGGCTCGGTCAGCGACCTGCGTGCCCGCAGACCGAGACCGACCGAGGATTCCGACCTTTGACCCTGGTCACCGGATGAGGTTGGCGTTACCTTCTGCCCATGCGCATCGGTGAGATCCTGGCGGCCAAGCCCAGTCACGAGATCGTGACCATCACGCCGGACGCCGGCGTCCGCGAGCTGATCGCGAGACTCGCCGAGCACAACATCGGCGCCCTGATCGTCAGCGCCGACGGCACCTCGCTCGACGGGATCGTCAGCGAGCGCGACGTCGTGCGCCACCTGCACCACGACGGCACCGTCATCAACAACACCGTCGACGCGATCATGACCTCCGAGGTCCAGACCGCCGCCCCCGACGACGACCTCGACGACGTCATGGCCACCATGACCGAGCGCCGCTTCCGCCACATCCCGGTGGTCGAGGACGGCTCCCTGGTGGGCATCGTCTCGATCGGCGACGTCGTCAAGCACAAGATCGGGCAGCTGGAGTTCGAGCGCGATCAGCTCGACTCCTACGTGCACCAGTCCTGACCGCGTCCCCCATCGCCCGCGTCTGCTCTCGGCTCTCGGGATTTCCCCGGTCGACCGGGGAAGTATGAACTTGGGGGCCGGGATCCCGGCCTCCAGGTTCAGGTTTCGGCCGTCCAGTCCTCGCCGGGCCGGCGACTCAGGGTGGCTGACGCCCAGGCGGTAGCCGCCGCGATCGGCCCTCGGAGTCCGCGAGGGCGGCGCCGTCTCCCCCACCGGGCACAGCGCCAGCCCCCGACTGGGCGGCCAAAGCCTGAACTTGTCGGGCGATATATCGGCCCCCAAGTTCAGAGATCCCCGGTCGACCGGGGAAATCCCGCCACCGGAGCAGCAACCCAGGCTCGCTAGGCTACGGATCATGGAGAAGCCCGAGATCGACTTTCCCGACTTCGACCCGCCCGCCGACCTGGTGGTCACCGAGCTCGTCGAGGGCGATGGCCCGGAGGCCGCCGCCGGCCAGACCGTGAAGGTGCACTACGTCGGCGTCGCCCACTCCACCGGCGAGGAGTTCGACGCCTCCTACAACCGGGGCGAGCCGTTGCAGTTCCGCCTCGGGGTGGGCCAGGTGATCTCCGGATGGGACCAGGGTGTGCAGGGGATGAAGGTCGGCGGACGCCGGCAGCTGGTGATCCCGCCCCACCTGGGCTACGGCGACCGCGGCGCCGGCGGCGTGATCAAGCCCGGCGAGACGCTGATCTTCGTGGTCGACCTGCTCGAGGTGCGCTGAGCCGGCTCGCGCAAAGCCCTACCGGGGCCCCTACCAGGGGAAGTCGTCGGGAGTGCTGCCGTCGCTCACCCGCGCCGACTGCGCCGCGACCGAGACCAGGTCGCCGTTGACCAGCTGACGGCCGCGGCGGGTCTCCGGCTCGCCGTTGACCCGCACCATGCCGGCGGTGAGGAGCTGCTTGGCGTCCGAGCCGGACTCGACCAGGTTCGCGAGCTTGAGGAACTGGCCGAGCTTGATCGAGGAGTCCTCGATGGGGACGTTCACGGGATCTGCCATGGGATCAGTGAATCACCACCGCGATCGTGTGGATCAGAACCCCCACGAGTCCGCCCACGATGGTGCCGTTGATCCGGATGAACTGCAGGTCTCGGCCCACGTGCAGCTCGATCTTGCCCGCCGCCTCACGACCGTCCCACTGCTGGATCGTGTGGGTGATGACGGCGGTGAGGTCGCGGCCGTAGCGCTCGACGACGAACACCGCGGCGTCGGCGGCCAGGCCGTCGAGTCGCAGTCGTAGCGCGGCGTCGGTGCGCAGCCGCTCGGCGAACTGGGAGACCTCGCTCAGCAGGCGGGTGCGCACGGCGCCATTGGGGTCCTCCAACGAGGTGCGCAGCGCCCGTTGGAGGGCCTGCCACAGCGAGATGCCCGACGTGACGACGGCAGGGTGCTCCAGCAGCCGCGACTTGAGCCGCTCGGTGCGCTCCTGGGTCGCGGGGTCCTCGAGCAGGTCCTGGGCGAGCTGGGCGAGCATCGAGTCGAGCGCCAGCCGCGCCCGGTGCTGCGGGTCCTCGCGGATGTCGCCCACCCACCGCACCATCTCCCGGTGCACCCGCGCCGAGACCCGCTCGTTGAGGGTGTCGGGCGCCCACCAGGGGGCCCGCTCGACCAGCACCGCCTGGACGGTGTCGGGGTTCTGCTGCAGCCACTCGTGCAGCTCGGCGAAGAGCAGGTCCACCAGCCCGTGGTGGACGTCGTCGCGTACCGCCTCGGCGAGCAGACTGCCCAGCAGCGGCGCGATCGGCTCGTCACGGAAGCGCGGCACGAGCGCCTCGGTGACCAGCGCCTCGATGTGCTCGGGGCGGACCTTGTCGAGGAAGATCGTGGCCAGGTCGGCGGCCTCGTCGACCACCCGCTGGGCGTTGGCCTCCTCCCCCAGCCAGGCGCCGAGCCGCGCCGAGATCGACGCCGCCGCGATCCGGTCCCGGATGATCTCCTCTTGGAGGAAGTTCTCCCCCACGAAGTCCTCCAGGCCGCGCCCGAGGTCGTCCTTGCGCTTCGGGATCAGGGCGGTATGCGGGATCGGCAGTCCGAGCGGGTGGCGGAACAGCGCGGTGACGGCGAACCAGTCGGCGATCGCGCCGACCATGGAGGCTTCCGCGCCGGCGTTGACGAAGCCCCAGAAGCCGTCGCGGTCGAGGGTGGCGACGAACACGACGGCGGCGAGGACGAGCAGGCCGAGCGCGACGGTCCGCATCCGTCGCAGGGCACGTCGACGGCGGGCGTCGGCCTCGGGGTCTCCGGCGAGCATGGGGATCCTCGGCGCCTGGAGCTCGGAAGACACAGTGGTCGGCATCGCACCATCCTTGCGCAGTTTGGCGCTCTTCCCGTGGAACACTGGCCCCCATGCCCGAGCGCCGTACCGTCATCACCTTCGGGACGTTCGACGTCTTCCACGTCGGTCACCTCAGGGTGATCGAGCGGGCCGCCGCACTCGGCGACCGGCTGGTCGTCGGGGTCTCGGCCGACGAGCTGAACCAGCGCAAGAAGGGCCGCGCGCCCGTGTTCAGCCAGGACGAGCGGCTCGCGATCGTGGCCGCGCTCAAGCCGGTCGACGCCGTCTTCGTCGAGGAGAGCCTCGAGCTCAAGCGCGACTACATCCTCGAGCACGGCGCCAACGTCTTGGTGATGGGCGATGACTGGGCCGGTCGCTTCGACGAGTTCGAGGACATCTGCGAGGTCGTCTACCTGCCGCGCACGCCGGCGATCTCCACCACCGCGCTGATCGAGAAGATCGCCTCTGGCCCCTAGCCCACCCGCGGCACCTGCTCGACCCGCTCCCCCGAACCGGCAACTTCCCCACCGACTCGGAGTCTTCCCCACATGCGCCATCGCTCCTTCCTGCTCGCGCTCGCCCTGGCGATCGCCACCGTCCTCGCCCTCCCCGCGGCCGCGCCCGCAGCACCCGATCCGGCCGCGCCGGGACCAGCCACGCTCTCGCGTGACGGCGACGGCGCCGCGGTCCTCTCGCGCGCCACGGAGGCGCTGTACGGCACCGGCACACCCGACCGGCGGCCCGAGGCGACCCTCGCGCTGCGCGACCTGTTCGCCGCCAAGTCCCGGCTCGGGATGCTCGGCAACCAGTTCGCCGGCGGTCTGCTGGCCCGCCCCACCGAGGGCGTCCGCGATCCGTTCGCCGATGGCTACTCCGCCCGCTCGAAGCGGATGTGCGGCGCCAACATCTGCGTGCACTGGGTCGAGCGCACCGACGACGCCGCCACCCGCGAATGGGCACGCACAACGCTGCGGGCGATGCGCCAGGTCTGGCGTCACCACATCGGGACCCTCGGCTACCGGCGTCCGGCGACCGACGGGCTACGTGGCGGCAACGCGAAGTTCGACGTCTACCTCAAGGAGCTGGGCAGCAAGGGCGTCTACGGCTACTGCGCCCCCGAACGTCGCGTCGCAGGCGAGCCGCTCCAGGCCAGCGGCTTCTGCGTCCTGGACAACGACTTCGCGCGCAGCCAGTTCGGCCGGGCCCCCAAGCAGACGCTCAAGGTGACCGCGGCCCACGAGTTCTTCCACGCGATCCAGTTCGCCTACGACTTCGGCGAGGACCCGTGGCTGCTGGAGTCGACCGCCACCTGGATGGAGGAGCGCTTCGCCCCGGCCGTCGACGACAACCGCGCCTACCTGCGCTACGGCCAGCTCGGACGTCCGAGGGTGCCGCTGGACCTGTTCGAGACCAGCGGGTACGCCCACTACGGCAACTGGACCTTCTGGGAGTTCGTCGCCGACCGGCTCGGCGCCGACGTGGTGCGTCAGGTGTGGGAGCGGGCAGGGACCGGAGGCGGGCTGCCGAACGACTACTCCACCCAGGCGCTGCGCCGGGTGCTCGCCGACCACGGCGGACTCCCCCGGATCTTCGCCGCCTACTCCGCCGGCAACACGATTCCCGGCGCGACCTACCCGGAAGGGCTCGCCTATCCCAAGGCGCCGGTCGCCTCCCGGCTGCTGTCGACGACCCAACCGCGCACCCGGTTCAAGGCCCGCATCGACCACCTCAGCTCGCGCTCGGTGCGGCTGCGCCCGGACCGCTCGCTGCGCGACGCCGGCTGGCGCCTCCAGGTGCACATCGACGCTCCAGCGACGCACCGCGGCTCGGCGGCCTACCTGACGGTCAAGCGGGCCGACGGCCGCCTGCACCGGCGCCTGATCCGTCTGGACCCCACCGGCGCCGGACAGGCCCGCGTGCGGTTCTCCGCGCGAGCCACCAAGGTCGTCACGATCACCTTCGCCAACGCCTCGACCCGCACCGTCTGCGACGACGGCACCACCTACGCCTGCCAGGGCACCTCCCGCGACGACGACCGCCGCTTCCGGCTCTCGGCCCACGTCGTCCGCCGCTCACTCCCCCCACGACGCTGACCCGTCAGCTATAGCGGACGGGTCACCGCCCATCTTGCGCTGACCCGTCAGCTATAGCGGACGGGTCAGCGCAAATGGGAGACCGGCACGGGTTGGTGGTCGAGGATCAGGCCAGGTGGTGGACCTCCTGCGGCTCGCTGACCGGGGTGTCGAGGCCGGCGTGGCGGGCCTTGAGCTGGAGGGCGAGGTAGAGGGAGTAGTGGCGCGACTGGTGCAGGTTGCCGCCGTGGAACCACAGGCCGTCCTGCTGGGTCGGCTTCCACATGTTGCGCTGCTCGCCCTCCCACGGCCCGGGGTCCTTGGTGGTCTCCGAGCCGAGGCCCCAGCACTTGCCCACCTTGTCGGCGACCTCCTGGCTGATCAGGTCGGCGGCCCAGCCGTTCATCGAGCCGTAGCCGGTGGCGTAGACGACGAGGTCGGCGGGCAGCTCGGTGCCGTCCTCGAGGACGACGGCGTCCTCGGTCAGGTGGGACACCTGGCCCTGGGCGAGCCTCACCTCGCCGTCGGCGACCAGCTCGGCGGCGCCGACGTCGATGTAGTAGCCCGAACCGCGGCGCAGGTACTTCATGAACAGGCCGGAGCCGTCGTCGCCCCAGTCGTGCCGGAAGCCGGCCGCCTCCAGCCGTGAGTAGAAGTCGGCGTCCTTCTCGGCCATCTTCTCGTAGGCCGGGATCTGGAACTCGTGCATGATCCGGTACGGCAGGGAGGCGAAGATCAGGTCGGCCTTCTCGGTGGTCACCCCCGCCTCCAGTGCTCGCTCGGAGTAGAGGTCGCCGAGGCCGTACTCCATCAGGGAGTCGCTCTTGACGATGTGGGTGGAGGAGCGCTGCACCATCGTGACGTCGGCGTCGTGCTCCCACAGGGCACCGCAGATGTCGAAGGCGCTGTTGTTGCTGCCGATCACCACGCAGCGCTTGCCGCGGTAGGCGTCCGGGCCGGGGTGGGCCGAGGAGTGATGCTGCTCGCCGCGGAACACGTCCTGCCCCGGAACGACGGGCTGGTTCGGCTTGCCGGACATGCCGGTGGCCAGCACCAGCTGCTTGGGGCGCAGCGTCATCGGGGTGCCGTCGCGCTCGATCTGGACGGTCCACTCCTGGTCCTCCTCCGACCAGGTCGCCGAGGTCGCGACCGTGGAGGACCAGTACGGGACCTCCATGATCTTCACGTACGACTCCAGCCAGTCGCCCACCTTGTCCTTGGGGGCGAAGACCGGCCAGTTGTCGGGAAACTTGAGGTAGGGCAGGTGGTCGTACCAGACCGGGTCGTGCAGGCACAGGCTCTTGTAGCGGTTGCGCCACTGGTCGCCGGGGCGCGGGTGCTTGTCGATGACGAGGCTCGGGACGCCGAGCTGACGCAGCCGGGCGCCGAGCGCGATGCCGCCCTGGCCGCCGCCGAGGACGAGGACGTAGGGCTGCTCGGTGACGCCGAGGGCCTCGTCCTCGGCGGTACGGCGCTCGAGCCACGTCGTCCGGTCGCGCGAGGCGCCGTGCTCGGCGCCGGCGGGACGGCGGACTCCGCGCGGCTCCTCATGTCCCTTGAGCTCGTACAGCGTGGTGAGGAAGGTCCAGGCGCGGTCGCGACCGTCCTCCTCGCGAAGCCGCACCAACCCGCGACCGCGCCCGACGGCGGTCTCGAACTCGAACCACGCGGTCACGACGCCGTCGTCCTCGGTGGGCGGCTCGGACACCGTGAATCCGGTGGGGTCGACCCGGTCGAGGGTCTCGGTGAGACGGGCGGCGACGCCGTCGCGATTCTCCACCGTCGAGATGTTCCAGGTGAAGGCGATCAGGTCACGCCAGAAGCTGGCGGTCGCGAAGTGGTCGGCGGCGGCAGCCACGTCGCGCTCGGCGAGGGCCGCCTCGAACGAGGCGAACCAGATGGCGGCCCGCTCCTGGGGCGAGAGGGTCGAGACGGGAGCATCGATCGTCTGGGTCATGTGAGCCAGGACACATCGTCGACGGCGTCCGGCGGAAGCGTTGCACGAGATTGCACCAACGTGCCCGCAACCTTCGATCACCGACGATGGAGTAGCACAATGTGATCGGCGCCACGTGGCGCCCGAGTCGGTGAGGAGAGCCGATGTCGTCCTACGGCGCGGTCGAGCCGGGCACCGACCTGTCGGTGCGCGCCCGCGAGCTGCGCCGGGTCCGCGACGCCGTCCTCGGCGGACTGCGTCCAGACGCGCGTCCACGGCCCGTGGTCGCCCGATCGTGGTCGCGGGTGATGGCGATCGGACTGGCGCCCGACGGCGTCAACGCACGCGACCCGCTGCCAACCGAGGAGATCGAGCGCCGCCGTCACGTCTCGGCCCTCTCGCTGGTCGTCGATGAGCTGCGCCGGGTCCTCACCACCGTCGCCGACGCCTCGCTGTTCCTCATGGTGGTGTGCGACGCCGACGGCATCATCTTGTGGCGTGAGGGCGCCGCCCGGGTGCGCGCCCAGGCCGACCGACTGGGCTTCGTCGAGGGCGCCACCTGGACCGAGCAGTGCGTCGGCACGAACGCGATCGGCACCGCGCTGGCCGAGGCCGCTCCGGTGCAGCTGTTCTCGGCCGAGCACTACGAGCAGCAACAGCATCCCTGGTACTGCACCGCCTACCCCTTGCACGACCCCCGCACCGGCGACCTGCTCGGCGTGGTCGACATCAGCGGACCCGCGTTCACCCTGCACCCGGCCCTCGGCTCGCTCGTCGAGAGTGCGGTCCGGCTCGCCGAGGCGTCGCTGTGGCGTCACCATCAAGACGGCCTCGAGAGGCTGCGCCGGGAGGCGGCGCCGCTGGAGGGAAGCGGACCGCTGCTCGTGGTCGACGAGCACGGCTGGGTCGCCCATCACGTCGGGCTCGCCGCCCGCGACCGGATCGAGGTGCCCAGCGCCGACCGGCCGATCGCGGTGCCCGGACTCGGCCTGTGCGTGCCGGAGCGGATCGCGCACGGGTGGCTGATCCGCCCGAGCACCAGCCCGGTCTCGGTGACCGCCCGCCTCGCACCCGACGGCGTCCTCGACGTCACCGGCGGCGAGCGATCCTGGCGCACCACGCTGACCCGTCGGCACGTGCAGATCCTCACCCATCTGGCCGCCGCGGGACCCGCCGGCGCGGACGCCGCCGCGCTGAGCGTGCTCATGCACGGCGACACCGACCACGTCGTCACCGCCCGCGCCGAGGTCTCCCGCCTGCGGCGCGCGGTCGGTGCGCTGGTCGTCACCGGTCCGTACCGGCTCGCCGACGGCGTCCGGCTCGAGGTGGTCGGCGAGGGGTCCTGAGGGTTCCCTCGTCTCCGCTCAGCCCAACCGGACCACCAGGTCGGCGCGAGCCCGGGCGGCCTCGACCAGCCGGGCATTGGCCTCGTCGCTGCGGTGGACCCACTCGTGGGCGGCCTCGGGGCTCTTGCCGAACCGGACGT
The DNA here is from genome assembly GCF_037936805.1 of Nocardioides epinepheli. NCBI lineage: Bacteria > Bacillati > Actinomycetota > Actinomycetes > Propionibacteriales > Nocardioidaceae > Nocardioides > Nocardioides epinepheli. Next base: position 60,478 of record NZ_JBBMMC010000019.1, read on the forward strand.
GGCGGGCGATCAGGCGCGCGATGCGCAGCTCCTGGTCGACGTCGACGAACCAGATCTCGTCCAGAGCGCCGCGGACGTGCTCCCACCCCCCGTCGTCGAGGAGCAGGTAGTTGCCCTCGGTGACGACGAGGTCGGCCTCGGGCGGCACGACCAGGGCGGCGGCGATCGGCTGCTCGAGCTCGCGCTCGAAGCCCGGCACGTAGACCGGACGGGACGCCCCCGACCGGAGCCGCTGCAGCGTGGCGACGTACCCGTCGACGTCGAACGTCTCGGGCGCGCCCTTGCGGTCGAGCAGTCCGAGGCGGGCCAGCTGCTCGTCGGCGAGGTGGTAGCCGTCCATCGGCAGGTGCGCGACCCAGTCCGCGCCGCGTCCCACCGGGGGGACGCCGCGCAGCCCGGCGAGCAGGGCGTCGGTGAGAGTCGACTTGCCCGAGCCCGGCGCACCGGCGATCCCGAGCACTCGGCGCTCCCGAGAGGCGCCGAGTGCCCGGGCTCGGTCGAGGAGCGCCGCCAGCTCGCCGTCGGCGAGGGCGGGCGCGACCACCGGTGCGTCGGTCATGTCAGGAGGGCCGGCCGGGGAGTCGCTCGGCCATGAAGCGGCGGGCGTGGGTGGCCAGGTCCATCCCGTCGTCCCACAGGTTGCGCCAGATCGCCAGGTCGTTGGACAGGGTCGGCGACACCACGGCCGAGGAGAACGACTCGAAGGTGATCGGGCCCGTGTAGCCGATCTCGGCGAGCGCGGCGAAGAAGCCGTCGAAGTCGATGTGCCCCTGGCCGAGGTAGCCGCGGTGGTTCTCGCCGATGTGCACGTAGCCCAGGCGGTCGCCGACGAGCCGCACCGGCGCATCGAGGGAGTCCTCCTCGATGTTCATGTGGTAGGTGTCGAGGTGGATGGTCACGTTGTCGGCGCCGATGTCGTCGGCCAGTCGCAGCGCGTCGGCCGCGGTGTTGATGACATTGGTCTCGTAGCGGTTGCAGATCTCCAGCCCGAGGGTCATGTCGCGGGTGGCCGCCTCCGCGGCGAGGTCGCCGAGCACCCGGACGACGTTGGCCCGGCCCTGGTCGGTGAGCGGGGCGCCGTACTTGCCGAGCGCGCTGTAGAGCGCGCCGGTGAAGTGCTTGCCGCCGAGCTCGTCGGTGATCGCGAGCGAGTCGTGCAGGAGCTTCTCGCCCCGCTCGACCGTGGCGGCGTCGGTGCTGGACACGTCGGCGTCGAAGGCCAGGCCGCGCGAGCAGGCGACCGCGAGGTCGGCCTCCTCGAGGGCCGCCCGGGCCGCGGCGGTGTCGAGGTTGACGGCGTCGTGGAGGGAGAGCTCGAGCAGGTCGTAGCCGGCTGCCTTGGTCTTCTCGACCGCGGTGCGGACGTCGTCGGGGCCGGTGCCCCCGACCCAGACGAGGGCGTGGACGCCCAACGGGTTGGTGCGGGTGGACGGGTCGGTCATGGGGGGTCCCTTCGGGAACGAGTCGGGGCGCGCGGAGGTTGCGCGGGGTCAGTCCTGGCCGGTCGGTACTGGCCGGTCGGTACTGGCCGGTCAGTCCTGGATGGCGCCGGTGATGAGGCCGACGATCTCCTGACCGGTCGTGGCGTCGGTGCGACGTCCGGCGACGCAGCGGCCGGCCCGCATCACCCACACCTGCTGGCTCAGCCGCATCACCTGGTCGAAGTTGTGGCTGATGAGAAGCACCGCGTGCCCCTCGTCCTTGAGGCGGACGATCAGCTCCTCGACCCGCGCGGTCTCCTGGACGCCGAGGGCGGCCGTCGGCTCGTCCATGATCACCAGCTGGGAGGAGAAGCCCGCGGCCCGGCAGATCGCGACGGCCTGCCGCTGCCCACCGGAGAGACGGCGGACCTTGGAGGTCACCTGAGGCACGTTCACGGCGAGCTCGGAGACCATCTTCTGGGCCTCGCGCCGCATCCGGCGCCGGTCCAGGAAGCCGAACCGGGTGTGCTCGCGGTTGAGGAACAGGTTCTGCCACACCGTGAGGTCCTCGACCAGGGCGAGGTTCTGGTGGACGGTCTCGATTCCGGCCTCGCGAGCAGACTCCGGGCTGGGGAAGCGAACCGGATTGCCGTCGAAGAGGATCTCGCCGGAGTCGGGCGCGTGGACGCCGGAGAAGCAGCGCACCAGCGTCGACTTCCCGGCGCCGTTGTCGCCCACGAGCGCGGTGACCTCGCCAGGGGCGACGGTGACGTCGACGTCGACGAGGGCGCGCACGTTGCCGAAGGAGAGGGAGACTCCGCGGGCCTCGAGCAGGGGCGTCGTCGTCTGGGTCTGGCTGGGAGCCTTCTCGAGTTTCACTTCTGGAACCTCATCAGGTAGGCGGCCGCCACGACGACGACACCGACGGACAACGGCTGGTAGTACTCGGAGACACTGAGCGTGGTGAGCCCGTTGACCAGCACGGTGAGCAGCAGCGCACCGCACACCGGGCCGAAGATGCTCGCCTTCCCGCCGAACAGGCTGACCCCGCCGAGCACGACGGCGGCCACGGAGTTGAGCAGGTACGAGGTGTTGGGTGCCGGCGGCGTCGAGCCGAGCCGGGAGACCACGATGATCGCGGCGACGCCGGCGAGCGAGCCGGCGATCGCATAGACCGCGATCTTGACCCGCGCGGTGCTGATGCCGGTGGCGGTGGCGGCCTCGGGCGATCCGCCGGTGGCCAGCACGTGGGTGCCGAACCGGGTACGGAAGAGGACCAGGTAGGCGATCACCGCGATCACCAGGGCCACCACGACGATCCAGCTGACGATCCAGATCCCGTCGAGGGAGATGGTGAACAAGAACCGCTCGGTGACCTGGACGGGCTGGCCGTCGGAGAGGATCAGGGCGAGCCCGGACGCCGCCGACAGCATGCCGAGGGTCACCACGAAGTCGGTGATCTTGAAGAAGGCGACCAGGATCCCGTTCACCAGTCCGGCCAGCAGCCCGACGACGATCGCGCCGAGCATCGCGACCGCCAGCGGCAACTCGGCCTTGTAGAGCTGGCCGAGGACGACGATGCCGAGCGTCATCACCGACGCGATCGACAGGTCGATGCCGGCCGTGGCGACGACGAAGGTCTGGGCGACCGCGAGCACGATGAGCGCGGCGGAGGCGGTCAGGATGCCCTCGATGTTGTCGATGCTGAAGAAGCTCGGCTTCAACACGGTGAAGACGACCAGCACGACGACCAGGCCGATCGGCGCCGCCCAGTCGGCCAGGACGCCGATCTCGAAGGGGGCGCGCTGCGTGCGCCGATCGGTGTCGGGCCCGCCGGTCGAGCCGCGTGCGGGTGATGCGGTTGCCTCGGACATCACGAGACCTCTCTGCTGGTGGTGGTCGCGGGGATGGTCACTCGACCAGGTCCGCGAACGGGTCGTCGTACTCCTCGAACGGCGCCGGCGCGGCCTTCAGGGCGTCGGCCACGTTGTCGGCGGTGACCAGCGCGACCGGGGCGGTGACGTCGTCGGGGAGGTCCTTGCCGGCGATGGCGGCACGGCAGGCGTTCACGCCCATCTCACCGATCGCGTAGGGGTACTGCGCCACGACGGCCGACAGCTCGCCGCTCTCGACGCCCTTGAGGCCGTCCTCGACGCCGTCGACGCTGATGATGTCGACCTCGCCGGTGCGGCCGGCGTCGGACACGGCGCGGGCGACGCCGAGGGCCATGTCGTCATTGGCGACGAAGAAGCCCTTCAGGTCGGGGTTGGCGCGCAGGATGGTGGCGGCCTGGGTGAGCGCCTCGTCGCGGGCCCAGTTGGCCGCAACGGTCGGGAGCACCTCGATGCCGTCGCCGGCGCCGGTGGTGAAGCCCTCGATCCGGTCGTTGCTCGTGACGTCGCCGGCGATGCCGCCGATCACCGCGACCTTGCCGCCGTCGGGAAGCAGGCTGGCCATGTGCTCGCCGGCCATGGTGCCGGCGTCGACGTTGTTGGTGCCGATGTAGGTGTCGGGCTCGGCGTCGGCCTCGTCTGCGGCCTTGGCGTCGACCGGGGAGTCGATGTTGACGATCGGGATGTCCTTGGCCGCGAGCTGGGCCATGCCCTGCACCAGGTTGGTGCCGTCGATCGGGTTGACGATCACGCAGCCGGGGTTCTGGGTGGCGACGTTGTTGAGCTTGTCGAGCTGGCCGGTGGTGTCGGTGATGTTGCTCGCAGCCTGGACGTTCACCTTCAGGTCGCCGGCGCCGTCCTTGATGCCGGCCTCCATCTGCTGGAAGAAGGGGTTGTCGAGACCCTTGATGACCGCGGCGATCGACTCGGCGTCGCCGCTCGTGCCGCCCGACTCGCCGTCGTCGCTGCCACAGGCGGCGAGGCCGAGCCCGGCGACCGCGATCACGGCGGTGACGGCGAGACGAGAACGGTGGGTGTGGCGCATGGGATCCTCCGGCGGCTGAGCGGTGCGTGGGCTGCCCGTGTGGGCTGGGTCTCATTCCACTCCCGATTAATGTTGGTTGTCAAGCATTATTTAGGCCTATTCCGTTTGTGGCCGTCGTTAATTAGGATGACGCCATGACGCAGACCGCCGGGGGCTTCCTCGGCGCCGGCCCCGGTGAGGTGCTCGGGCTCTTCCGTGCCCAGGGCGCCCTGACCCGCGCCGCGGTGATGGACCTCACCGGGCTCTCGCGCTCTACGGTCAACCAGCGCATCGACCTCCTGCTCGACGCCCGTCTGCTCGTCGGCCGCGACCCGCGCGTCGTGCCCGGCCGAGGCCGCGGCAGGCCGGCCGGCTCCTTCAACTTCCATGCCGCGCGCGGCGTGCTCCTCGTGTGCGACATCGGAGCCACCGCCATGCGGGCAGCGGTGTGCGACCTCGCCGGACGCATCGAGCTCGACGAGCAGCTGCCGAGCGCGGTCACCGACGGCCCCGAGCTCGTGCTCGAGCGGGTCAACTCCCTGTTCGACCGGCTGCTCGACGCGGTCGGTCGCACCCGCGCCGACGTCGAGGGCCTCGCGCTGTCGGTGCCGGGGCCGGTGGACCACGAGCAGGCCACCGTGGTGAGCCCGCCGATCATGACCGGCTGGGACCGCTTCGACATCCGCGGCTGGTTCGGCCGGTTCTACTCCTGCCCGCTGCTCCTGGAGAAGGACGCCACGGCGATGGCCTGGGGCGAGTACCGCACCCACTACCCGGACGCCGACACGATGGTCATGCTCAAGCTCGGCACCGGCGTCGGATCCGGGATCATCGCGGGCGGGCGCATCCACCGCGGCGCCGATGGCGCGGCAGGCGACATCGGGCACACCCAGATGCTCGGCGAGCCCTCCGACGACGGTCCGCTGTGCCGGTGCGGCAATCGCGGCTGCGTGGAGGCACACGCGGGCGGCTGGGCGATGATCCGCGACCTCGCGGCGGCCGGTCGCGACGTGGCCACCGTCGACGACGTGGTCGAGCGGATCCGGACCGCGGACCCGGTCGCGGTCGCCCTGGCCCGGGCCTCGGGGCGCACCCTGGGGATGGCCGTCGCCGAGACGGTCAACATCCTCAACCCGCGGGTGGTCGTGGTCGGCGGCCAGCTCGCTGCGGCCGAGGAGCAGATCTTCGCCGGCCTACGCGAGATGGTCTACTCCCGCTCACTCCCCCTCGCGACGCGCCGCCTCGAGCTGCGCCGCAGCCGGCTCGACCAGCGAGCGGGGACGATCGGCCTCGCGCTGCTGCTCTCCGACCACATCTTCGAGCCCGCCCGCATCGACGCCGACCTGCTCACGGGCTGAGCGCGCCCGACGTCACCGGCTCAGTCGTCGGCCGGCCAGCTGTTGCGCGTGCACTCGCCCAGGCCGTAGGTCTGCTGCATCATCACCGGCGCCGGCTCGCCCGCGCCGGGGCACTCCACGTGCGAGTAGCCGAGCGCGTGCCCGACCTCGTGGTTGATCAGGTACGTGCGGTAGCCCGCGAGGTCACCGCGGTAGTCGGGGATCCCGTGTGCCCAGCGCAGGGCGTTGAGCACGACGAGGTCGCCGTTGCGGCACGAGACCCGGCCGCGGGTCTCCAGCGGCGCACACAGCTCGTCGGTCGTGTCGGGCGTGGCCACCAGGATGCGCAGGTCGGCGTCGTCGGCGACCTGTGCGAGCTCGACGTCGGAGATGCCGGTCCAGCTGCGCGGATCGCTCAGGGTCTCGCCGACGACGTCGGCCACCTCGTCGGCGTCGAAGGGCAGCGTGCGCTCGATCTCGACGGTGTAGGTCGTGGCGCCGTAGGTGTCCTCGGCCGAGCGCGCCGAGACAGCGGCCCGGTCGAAGATGCCCGGCCCACCGGTGGGGATCTGCCGGCGCGCCGGCCTGCGCTCGGAACGCCGGGCTCGTTCGCCCGGCTCGGCCCGGTCACGCGGCTCGGCCCGGTCACGCGGCTCGGCCCCGTCACGCGGTTCGGGCAGGTCGCGCGAGAGTGTCAGCGCACGCTCGTTCGGGGACGGCGTCGCACCCTCGGGCGCGGTCAGGCGGGCCGCCGTGGTGGCCGGTCGGGGATCGCCGACCAGGCCGGCGAGGACGACGACCGCGGTCGTCGCGACGGCGAGGAGGAGCACGCCGGCAGCGTGCCGACGTCGCGCTCGGACCGATGGATCGCGGCGGGAGTGGGCACCCCGGCGCCGAGAATGGCGCCCTGCTTGCCCCCGTGTCACGTACCCGAAGCATGCCAGAGCGCCTGCTCGCACGGGCACGCGGGATCGGCTGCGCTCCTTGGCTGACGGGTCAGTGAATACGATGGAGCCATGTCTCCCCGCTCCGCCTCGCTCAATGCCGAGATGCGCGAGCGTTCGCGCGCGGAGATCCTCGCAGCCGCACTCCGGGTCTTCGCGCAGCGAGGGTACGAAGCCTCTTCGCTCACCGCGATCACGACCGAGGCAGGGGTGTCGCACGGCCTGGCCCACTACTACTTCGCCACCAAGCGCGACCTGCTCACCGAGGTGCTGCGCGGCCGGCTGGGCGCCGTCATCGAGCTGGTCGCCCAGCTGCCCGACGACCCGGACAAGGCGCTGGCGATCCTGATCGACGCCTTCTTGGGCTCGGCGGCAGCCGAGCCCGACGAGCAGTCGCTGACCCTCGCGCTGATGATCCAGCCGGGCGTGCGTGAGGTCTATGCGACCCTCGAGGCGCACAACGACGGGATCATGCAGGCCACCGAGGACCGGCTGCGCGCGATCTTCGCGGCGCGGGGCGCGGAGGATCCCGCGCTCGAGGAGATCGTGTTCCGCACCATCCTCGAGGGCGTCATCTTCAAGTACTGCGTCTACCGCGGCAGCTATCCCCTCGCCGCGGTGCGCCGGCGGCTGTACGCGATGTGGGACCTCTCCGAGCCACCACCCGACGACCTCGCCGATCCGGCACGTGGGAGCGAGGACGAATGGCGGCTGCGAGCCTGGCCCGGCGATGGGCAGCCCTGACCCGCGATCGCGGCGGGGTCAGACCTCGCCGAAGCAGATGAGCGAGTTGCGCGTCTTGTTGGGCAGTCGCTGCACGGTCTGGCCGGGGCACTTCGTGCTGGCGCTCTTCGCGTCGACCAGGGTCACCTTGAGGACCGTGGTGCTGCCCTTCTTCCCCTTGCACGCCACCTTCTGGGCCGGCTGGGTCGCCGCGATCGGGAAGTCGACGCAGTCGCCCTTGGCGACGTTGTAGGTCAGGCACAGCTCGACGGCGGGGTCGGTCGAGCCGGTGCTCCCGGTGACGGTCATCGTGTAGTTGACCTCGTTCTTGTCGCACTTGGCACCCTCGGCCGTCACCTTGTAGGTGGCGGTCGGCTCGGCGCAGTCGGTCTCCTTCAGGTCGACCTGCGTCGTCGGGCCCTCGGCCGAGACGCACGAGCCGACCGCCGGGGCGTCGTCCTTGGCCTCCTTGACCGGATCGGCCTTGAAGAAGAGCAGGTACACGCCGGCTCCGATGGCGAGGGTGACGAGCATGCCGATGCCCTTGAACAGGAGTTGAGACACGATGGGACTTCCTTCACGGACACTGGCGAAAGAGATTGGCTGACTAGCCAGCCAATATAGGGGCGGGCTCCTGGAGACAGCAATACGAAGCCGGGCCCTCGAGAGCGGAACCTTCCGCCGGGTCGACGTGCCACCATGGGGCGATGGATCGAGTCGTCATCGTCGGAGGCGGCCTGGCCGCCGCACATGCAGCCGAGACCCTGCGCGGGGAGGGCCACCGCGGGCAGATCGTCATCGTCGCGGGCGAGCCGCTGCTCCCCTACGAGCGCCCCCAGCTGTCCAAGGACTTCCTCCAGGGCAGCGACTTCAAGGAGCTGCACGACCGCGACTGGTACGCCGAGCACGACATCGAGGTGCGCAACGGCACCTGGGCCGAGCGGATCGATACCGAAGCTCGACGGGTGGAGGTCAGCGACGGCGACCCGCTCGAGTACGACGCCCTACTGCTCACCACCGGAGCCACTCCGCGACGCCTCGACCTGCCGGGCATCGACGGCGCGGTCACGCTGCGCACGCTGGCCGATGCCGAGCAGATCCGCGACGCGTTCGGTGAGGGACGCCGGATCGTGACGATCGGCGGCGGTTGGATCGGCCTGGAGGTCGCGGCCTCCGCGCGTACCGCGGGCTGCGACGTCACGGTGCTGAACGCCGCCACCGCACCGCTGGTGCACGTGCTCGGTCCGGAGCTGGCCGAGTACGTCCGGCGGGTGCACGAGCGGCACGGGGTCGATCTGCGCAGCGACGTCGAGGTCACCGGCATCGACGACGGCGCGGTGACCGTCGCGTCCGGCGAGCGGTTCCCCGCAGATCTGATCGTGCTCGCTGTCGGCGCCACGCCCGACGTCGGACTCGCCGCCGCCCTCGGCCTGCCGGTCGACGACGGCGACGCCGGCACCGGCGTGCTCGCCGACACTCGCCTGCGCACCAGTGATCCGGCGATCTGGGCCGCCGGCGACGTCGCCCTGGCCACCCATACCCGCTACGGACCGCTGCGCGTCGAGCACTGGGACAACGCGATCCGCCAGGGCAAGCTCGCCGGGCGCTCCATCCTCGACCTGGACGGCTCCTACGACTGGGAGCCCTACTTCTACACCGACCAGTTCGAGTTCTCCATGGAGTACGTCGGGCGCTCGGGCCCCGAGGACTCCGTGGTGATCCGCGGCGACCTCGACGAGAGCACCTTCATCGCCTACTGGATCGCACCCGACGGCCACACCGTCACCGCCGGGATGAACGTGGGCATCTGGGACGTCAACGACACGCTGCGCGAGATGATCGGCACCACCGTCGACCCGGCTCAGCTCACCGACCTGCGCTGAGCTGAGCCCGGATCCACGCCGAGCCGGAGCCGTTCACGGCCGCAGGCGCGGCTCCTCGTTGCGGTGGTAGATGCGCGAGTCGAGCCGATGCGGGTCGACCTCGAGCATGGTGCGATCCCACTTGCCCAGGTCGGCGGCGAGGGCGTAGGTGCCCTCGAGGAACGACATCAGCGTGGTGTCGGGGTCGGAGGCCTTGCGCACCTCCTCGTACGGCAGCACCCACTCCCCCAGGTCGGTGTCGAAGCGCCCCACGGGCAGCGAGGCCTCGCGGTAGCCGTCGGGCTCGGGGTACACGTAGGCGTAGAACGTGCCCTCGCTCGAGCCGCCCGGCCAGAAGCCGGCAGCTGAGTTCTCGCGCGACTCCGCCTCGCCCATCACCCACGGCGGGCACGACGGCGGGTTGGCCTGGTGCGGCGGCGCGTCGCGCCCGGAGAAGCGGGCACAGGAGAGGTCGAAGGACCCCCAGAACACCTGCACGGGGCTGTCCTTGCCGGCGAACCCGGCACGCCACTCGGAGAACACGTGCTCGGCGCTGAGCAGCTGGCCGAAGAACGTCTCGACGGCGGCGGCGTCGTAGGACTTGTGCTCGGTGTCCTCGGAGAACGGGATCGACGGCGAGACCTCGTTCGGACTGGCCCAGATCGCGCGATCGATGCCCATCTCGTCGAAGGCGGTCTGCACCTCCGACCAGAACTGGGCGACCGTCTTCGGCTCCAGCGCCACGGTGCGGTGCCCGCCCGGCCTGGCGCGCAGGACCAGGACGTGGTCGACGAAGTCGAACTCCGCGTCGAAGGCCGAGTTGTTGCCGCGCATCAGCCGGGTGCGCAGGCCGCGGGCACTCAGCTCGTAGGACACGTTCCACCAGTGGTTGACCAGCGAGGTCGAGACCATCTCGATCTTCCCGATGATCTGCAGCCACATGTGCAGGGTGTCGCGGGTGTCGGCCCAGTCGTCCACCTTCAGTGCCGGCCAGGGTCCTGTTCGATCCATGCTCGTCTCCGATCTCACGCTCGGCTGCTCGTAGGCCCACCTTATGGAGGAACCGATGACTGTCCAGCCGCCCGGCCCGGCCGCGGGGTCGGTCTGTTGGGTGGGGGCACCGGGCGTTCCGGGATTTCCCCGGTCGACCGGGGAAATCTGAACTTGGCGGCCGATATCCCGGCCCCCAAGTTCAGGGATGGGCCGCCCAGTCGGCGAATCGGCACCTTCGCCTCGATCGACCCCAAGCAGCCCGGATCCGAATGCGTCGCGGTCGGGCGTGCTCCGCGCTCACAGCCGCGGGTCGACCGGCTCCGACTCCAGCGCGAGCACGGCGAAGACGGACTGGTGCACCTTCCACAGCGGCTCCCGCCCGACGAACGCCGTCAGCGCCTCCAGGCCCAGGCCGTGCTCGCGCAGCGCGAGCTGGCGCTTGCGGCCCAGGTGCCGCTGGCGCAGGACGTCGAGGGAGTCGGTGTAGTCGGCGCCGTAGATGATCCGCAGGTACTCCCGGCCGCGCACCTTGATCCCGGGCTGCACCCGACCCTCGGTCGGGCCCGCCGGCTTGACGACCATGCCCTCTCCCCCACCGGCGGTCAGGTCTAGCCACCACTGCACCGCCGCCTCCCGCTCGGCCGGCGCCGACAGGTCCACGAGACGATGCCGGGTCGGGGTGATCAGCTCGTGCTCCAGCCTCGCGAGCTGCGCGAGGTGCCACTCGTGCGACTCCGTGAGCGCCGGCACGCTGCCCTCGACGGCCAGGATCTGGAACGGCGCGAGCGTGATGCCGTCGAGTCCGTCGGTGGGACGCACGTAGGCGGCGTAGGCGTCGCGGAAGGCCTCGGCGTTCTGGAGGCGCCGCCCGGACCGGTCGCGCAGCGCGTCGACGTCGAGACCGCGGGACGCAGCCCGATCCAGCACGGCGACGACCTCCGGCAGCACCGAGCGCGCCGCCGCGCCTACCGAGGCGTACTGCTCCCGGATCAAGGGTCCGGCCTTCGCCGACCACGGCAGCAGCTCGCAGTCGAGGGCGAGCCAGTCGGTGTCGAGCGACTCGAACAGCGGCGCGACGGCGTCTCGTAGCCGGTCGACCAGCGCCGCGGTGTCGGCGAAGAACGGTCGCCCGGTGCGGGTGTAGACGGCGCCGGTGCTGCCGTCGGCGATGCCGAAGCGGCGCTCGGCGGCGTCGCCGTCCGCGGCGATCACCGCGATCGCCCGCGATCCCATGTGCTTCTCCTCGCACACGACACGCTCGACGCCCCATCCGGCGAACTCCTCGAAGGCCTCCTCGGGACGCTCGAGGTAGCCCTCGACCGAGGACGTCGCCACCGGCGACATGGTCGGGGGCAGATAGATCAGCCAGCGCGGGTCGACCGCGAACCGGCTCATGATCTCCAGCGCCGCCGCGGCGTTCTCCTCGGGGATCTTCACCTTGCCGGCGTGCGTGGTCTCCAGCCAACGGGTGCCCGCGACGTCGTCGATGCGCAGCACCGAGCTCTCGCGGTCGGTCGCCTCCTCGGCCATCGGGCGCACCGGCTTGTACCACTGCTGCTCGGCGGGCACGGAGACCAGCTCGCGCTCGGGGTAGCGCAGCGCGGTGAGCTCTCCGCCGAAGACCACACCGGTGTCGAGGCAGATGGTGTTGTTGACCCACTCCGCCTTCGGGACCGGGGTGTGGCCGTAGACCACCGTCGCGTTGCCGCGATACTCCTGCGCCCACGGATAGCGCACCGGGAGTCCGTACTCGTCGGTCTCGCCGGTCGTGTCGCCGTACAGGGCGAAGGAGCGCACCCTCCCCGAGGACCGTCCGTGGTAGGCCTCCTTGAGGCCGGCGTGGGCGACGACGAGGCGCCCCTCGTCGAGGACGTAGTGGCTGATGAGCCCGTCCATGAAGCGCAGGGCGTCGGCCTGGAACTCGTCCGGCTCGGCCTCGAGCTGGGCCAGCGACTCGGCCAGTCCGTGGGAGACGGTCACCTTGGCGCCCTTGAGCGCGCGCACGAGCTTGGCCTCGTGGTTGCCGGACACGCACAGCGCAGCACCGGAGGCGACCATGCCCATCACCAGGCGCAGCACGCCGGGGGTGTCCGGTCCACGATCCACCAGGTCGCCGACGAACACCGCCTGTCGGCCATCGGGGTGGCTCGCGTCGATCGCCAGGTCGCCGTCGTACCGGATCTGCCAGCCGAGTTCAGTGAGCAGTGCTCGCAGCTCGGAGGCGCAGCCGTGGACGTCGCCGATGAGGTCGAAGGGACCGGTCACATCACGGCGGTCGTTCCACGAGCGCTCCCGGACGATCTCGACCGCCGCGACGTCGTCCTCGCCACGGAGCATGTGGACCCGCCGGAAGCCCTCCTTGCTCAGCCGCCGCATCGACCGCTTGAGGTCGCGATGCTGGCGGGTGATCACGTGTCCGGGGAAGTCGCGGTCGGGACGCTCCCGGTTCCGGGCGATCGCGGTGGCCTCCGGCACGTCGATCACGATCGCGTCGACCAGCACGTCGTGGCTCTTGGCGAGCTTGACGAGCGAGGCCCGCGCTCCCTGCTGGACGTTGGTGGCGTCGACGACGGTGAGCAGGCCGCGGCGCAGGCGGGTTCCGACGATGTAGTGCAGGACGTCGAAGGCGTCGGGCGTGGCGGACTGGTCGTTCTCGTCGTCGGCCACCAGGCCCCGGCAGAAGTCGCTGGAGATCACCTCGGTGGGCTTGAAGTGGGTGCGGGCGAAGGTGGACTTGCCGCTGCCCGACACACCCACCAGGACGACGAGCCCCATGGCGGGCACGGTGATCCGGCGGGTCTCAGTCATCGGTCGCCTCCGTTCGCGTGAAGATCGCCAGCTGCGTCGGCGTGCCATGCTCCTCGTCGAGGTCGCCGACGCCGCGACGCTCGACGGTGTAGCCGTAGACGTCGGCGACCCGGTCACTCCAGGCGGCGAACTCGGCCCGGCTCCACTCGAAGCGGTGGTCGGGATGACGCATGCCGGAGAGCCCCTCGTAGAGCGGGTTGTACTCCGCGTTGGGCGTGGTCACCACGACCGCGCCGGGAGCCGCGACTCCGAACACGACGCGCTCGAGAGCCCCGAGGCGCGGTGGATCGACGTGCTCGATCACCTCCATCAGCACCGCCGCGTCGAAGCCGGCGTAGCGCTCGTCCTCGTAGGTCAGCGCCCCCTGGAAGAGCTGCACCCGCTCGGCCTGCCGCTCGCTCATCCGGTCCAGGTGGAGGCGTCGCGCGGCCTGCTGGAGCGATCGTGTCGACACGTCGGCGCCGGCGACGCGGCTGAACGCCGGCGTCCTCACCAGCCGGGCGAGGAACTGCCCCGGCCCGCAGCCGAGGTCGATGACCGATCGTGCTCCGAGGTCCAGCAGCGCCTGGTGCACCGCATCGTGCCGCTGCGCCTTGAGCGGCGCCCGCCGCTCGTCGGGCTGGCGGGTCTCCTCCTCGGCGGCGGGCTCGACGGCGTCCTCGACGTCGTCGCCCAGCTCGGCGAGTCGGGTCAGCGCCGCGCGGGTGAGCGCGCCGCGCCGCCCGAGGTAGCGGCGCGTGATCAGCTCGGCGTCGGGATGGCCGGCAAGCCAGCCCTCCCCCGACCGCAGCAGCTTGTCGACCTCGTCGGGCCCCTGCCAGTAGTGCTTGGACTCGTCGAGCACCGGCAGCAACACGTGCAGCTGGTTGAGGGCGTCGGCGAGTCGCACGACGCCGGTGAGGGTGAGCCGCAGGTAGCGGGAGTCGCCCCACTCTGGGAAGCCGTCGTCGAGTGCGATCGGCTCGGCCACCACGCTCCACCCGAGCGGCTCGAACAGGCGGCGCGCGATCTCGGCGCCGCCACGGCACGGCAGCACCGGGATCGCGATCTCCAGCGGGATCGCGGAGTCCGCGAGCTCCTGGCGGGACCGGCAGCGACCGCTCCGCGCGGTGCTGAACACGTCCGCCATCGCGACGCCGAGCAGCGAGGAGGCGGCGTAGGGGCGGTCGTTGACGTACTGCGCCAGGCTGAAGTCGGGTGCGTTCCTGCCGCGCGAACGGGCCAACCGCACCGGGTCGACGTCGAGCATCAGCGCGACGGTGCACCGCTCGTCGTTCGCCTCGGGGTAGAGCACGGTCGCGGTGCCGAACGACGGCGCGAACTCCTGCACGCGGTCGGGGTGCTTGTGCAGGAGGTAGCCGAGGTCGGTCGCGGGCCGGTGGGTGGTGGAGACGGTCAGGAGCACATCGGCCAGTCTCCCTGTGCCGACAACCCATTATCGGCCGTTATCGCCCGCTATCGGACGCGGATCGCGCTCTTGGGCTCGACCTGCGGCGATCGTTCGGGATGGAGGATCGCTGCGAGGGTCTCGACGCCGTCGACCAGGCGCGGGCCGGGTCGGGCGAACGAGGCGTTGGCGTCCACCGCCCACACGGGCGTGTCGGGGAAGCGGCGCGCGACGTCCGCGGCCAGCTCGACGGAGCCTGGGAGGTCGTAGCCGCACGGTGCACACACGATCACGTCGGGCTCCGTCGCGGCCGCCTGCTCCCAGGTGATCCGCACCGACTTGTCTCCTGTCACGCCGATCACGGGCGTGCCCCCGGCCACCTCGACCATCTCCGGGATCCAGTGCCCGGGCGCGAACGGAGGATCGGTCCACTCCAACAGGAGCACGCGCGGACGCGGGCGTCCCTCGACGGCGGTGCGCACGGCGTCGAGGCGGGCGTGCAGTCCTTCGACCACCTGCTCGGCGCGCTCGCGGCGTCCGGTGCGCGCACCGAGCATCAGCACCGAGTCGAGCACCTCGGCGAGCGTGTGTGGGTCCACCGTCACGACCTCGGTCCGGCACCCGAGATAGTCGAGCGCCCGGTCGACCACCGAGACGTCGACGGCGCAGACCGCGCAGAGGTCCTGGGTCACGACGAGGTCGGCGTCCAGGTCGGCCAGGGCGTCGGCCTCGAGGCGGTAGAGATCCTCGCCGCGGCGCACCGCGGCGGTGACGAACTCGTCGATCTCGCGGGGCGTCAGGCCGTGCGGCATCGAGGAGGTGGACACGATGCGCCGCTCTCGCGCCTGCGGCGGGAAGTCGCACTCGAAGGTGACCCCCACGACGTCGTCTCCCGCGCCGAGGCCGAACAGGATCTCGGTCGTCGACGGCAGCAGGGAGACGATGCGCACGATCACGACTCTAGGCGACGCGCCAGCGCCCCCCGGGCTGAGCCCGCGGGGCGTCGGCGGCGCGCGTCACTTGCGGTGGAACAGGTCCTTCACCTTCGTGGAGAACTCCTCGCGGCGCTCCTCGCGCCGCTCCTTGCGAGCCGCCTTGGCAGCCTCGTCGGCCGCCTTGCGGGCGTTGGCGACCTCGGCCTCGACCTCCTCAGAGGGGAACACCGCGGTGCTTCCGTCCTTGGCCGCGACGAGGCTGTCGACGGTGGAGACGGCCGAGGGGTCGGCGTCGACGATCAGCACGTGGGTCCCCGGCGCGATCCCCTGCGCGAGCACGGCGATCCCGTCGGTGTCGTCGGCAGCCTCGCTGACGGCGTCCGAGGCGTCGAAGGAGGACCCCAACAGGGCTCCCGCCGACCAGCCGAGCAGCACGCCGAGCGGGCCACCCAGCACGCCTACCAGAGCCCCGACGAGGCTACCGGTCCAGAATCCCGAGCTGTCGCCGCCGGCGGAGGCGTACTCCGGCACATGGATCGTGCCGTTCTCGTCACGGGTCACCACCGCGGCCGACTGCACGCCCGCCACGTTCTTGACCTCACTCATCACCTGGAACGCATCAGCGTCCTGGGCGAAACGGCACACCATCACTTGCGTCGACATAGTCGGCTCCCTCCACGTCCGAGTCAGCGGTCCACTCGGTCTACCAACGCGATCGCAGGGCGGTCAATGGGCGGCCGACAATGGCTCAGGTGATGGGACTGCGCCCGTCGCACGCACCTAAGTTCAGCATCGATGACCCGCTCAACCCACGTGCCGGGTCGCGAGTGACGTCACACGGGACACTCTCCGCCGATCCTGCTCAAGAGCGCATGCCCGTACTCGACCGCGGCCGCCGCGTAGCTGTGGCTCGGGTCGATGCTGTTGATCCGGTTCGCGAGCGCGCCACCCGCCGTCGCCAGTCCCCCTTGCTCGATACAGGCCTGCTCGATCGCTCGGGCCTCCCCACGAGACAGTCCCGTGGCTCCGGCGATCGGTTCCAACGTGAACGAACGACCCGCTCTCGCGTGCTCAGCGGCTCGTCGCGCGAAGTCGTCGGTGATCCCGACGTAGTTCTCGCCCCGGTAGACGATGTAGTTCTGGGGACCGCCGGCGAGCTCGACCGGCAGGCGCCCAGCGCTGCCGGGCAGTTCGGCAAGGATCTTCCGCTTCACCGATTCCGACAGCGGCAGGCGTGTCGTCACGTCGCGGACCGCCTGCTCGGCACGGTCCCCGCGGCGCGCGAAGTCCACGAGCAGCGATGCTGCCTTGGCCCCGTCCCCGAGCGCGGGGACGAAACCGATCGCGGCCAGCCCCGCGTCGAGGAACTTCTTCTTCCACAGGTTGACCGCGAGATCCCGGAAGTCGCCATACCCAGAGAGTCCACTCACGACATGGCCGGCCAGATACTCGGCGGACTCGATCTGCTCGATCCGCAGCCCGGCGTCCTCGGCGCACTCCTCACAGTCGCCGTACTTCATCCCGGCCTGGGTCGCCGCGAGCTTCTCCGACGCAGTCAGGTCGTAGGACAGCGGGTCCGATCCCCGCTCGTACTCCTCCGCGTCGTCGTAGTGGTCCTCGTCGGCGTTACGGAGTGTGGGGTCGGAGCCGAACCTCAACTCCGCGACATCGCTCAGACCGTCGTCGTCGGTATCGGACGCAGTGGGGTCCAAGTCGAGGAAGAGCTCGTCGCCGTCACCGACGCCGTCCTCGTCCGTGTCAGGCAACAGCGGATCGGCGATCGCCCAGAACACGCCATCGCCGGGCTCCACCGCTGCCCGCTCCCCCGTCTCGAGAGCGTCGGGGAGACCGTCATCGTCACCATCAGCGCTAGTGGGATCCGACCGTCCTGTGAACGTCGCGCCGTCGCCGATCACAGGACCAGCCTCCTCACCGTCGAGCAGACCATCACCGTCACTGTCGGGGCTTCGGGGGTCGGTCTGATACTCGATCCCCGTCCGGGTCTGCCAACCAGCCAGCTCCATGCGGTCGGTGATCCCGTCGCCGTCGGTATCGAGGGCGATGCTTCGACTCCGACCGGCGCCCGGCCCCACATGCGCGGCGGCGAACTGGACCACGACGATGCCGATCAGGATGAGAACCACGGCAGCCGCGACCGGCACGACCCAAGCCGGGCGACGTCGGCGACTCCTCGGACGTTGAAAGATCATGGTCGTCCGCAACGCGCCTCTGCTTCGCGCGACCAGTTCCCAACCCCGGCTCTGCCGCCTGGCCAGCAGGCGCTCAGCACGCCAGCGCATCGTCCTGTCCGACCGCGTCCTGAACGCCGACGACGAGTCGCCGTGTTCGCCGGGCACCGGCTCACCCGTCTCATCGACCACGATCGCGCAGCTTTCTCATGCGTGTTCCCTTTGCCACCTCATCGCCTCGGCGGCGAGCCGACTCGTCGGCTGCTGCAGTCTAGGAAGGTCCGACATCCCGAGGAGTCCGAACGAGGAGATTCGTCGCGTCCCGGCTGGAGCAGTCGGCGCGACCTTCGATACCTGCCGGGCACGCCGTGCCCGCGAACGCCATCGAGGGCACCGACGACCTCGACGAGATCGGCGAGATCGGCGAGATCGGTGTCAACTATGAGCCGCCCGCTCGAGCACTCAGCATGGAGCGGCACCGCGAGCACGACATCTCGCAACGCGGGTCAAAGGGCGGGAGCACTGAGGCTTTAGCGTCGACGGTTCGCACGCCGATGGCTCTGTGGTCTCGATCGCGCGGCGTGGCCCGGGCGAAGGGATCTAGTGGAGAGGCGCTCGCCCGCCGAGGACTGACCGGGAGGGCTGAGGTGCAGGGAACCGGCCAAAGTCAGTTGGATGCGGCATCACGTGACGCTTCCAGGTCCGCTCTCGGTGACCGCGCGGCGGGAGCACGGCGCTTAGATCAACGTCGCTGTCGGTACCAACGTCAGGGAGTCCCGAGTGCGGTCGCCCAGACCATTGAGGTCGTTCGCGATGACGCTGGCGCGGCACACCGACGTGCGCACTGGAGCAGCGAACCTGCCGAGTTGGAACGGTGCGGCTGTATCCGCTCGACATCGATCGAGGGCGGCCCGGCTATGAGCGTTTGCCTAGCCCGGGGGCTCCGCCCGGCACGACCGCGCGGATGCCGTGTCGGAAGCCCGGCGCGTTGCGCGCGATCTTCTGGGCCCCCTGGTTTTCGAGGCGTCGTTGCAGACGGTCGAGCTTGAGCAGGTGGCCGGTTCGCCGGCGGCGCAACGCCTCGCGCTTCCGCGTGACGTCGGGAGGCTCGGCCGATGAGCCCTCGGGGGCCAGCTTTTGCAGTGAGCGTTCAACACGACGCAGCGCCACCTCTTCTGCCGCGATCCGCGTCTTCAGGTCCGCCAACTCCCCGCTGCCCTTCGGCTTGCGGCCCTTGACGCGTCCGGTTATTGCGCTGCCGGCTGGCGGAGCTGTCTTCTTCGCAGACGCTTCGCCTGCCGGTGGCACGGTTCGGTCTCTGCGGCCGGCGGTCACTGGCAGTCTCGGCTGACGTCCAACAGGGCGGAAGCCTCGCGGCGAGCGAGCTTCGCGGCCTCGGCTGAGGCTCGATAGAGCGCGGCCACCCGGCGGAGCTCTGCCGACGGCGCCTGCGCCAGTCGCTCGGGCTCGGCATCGGCGAGGGTCTCGGCGACAGAGCCTCCCCCGAAGACCCGCAGACCGGCGCTGCGCGCGTGGCTCAGTGCGTCGAGCAGGTCGGCCACCGGGTCCTCGATTGCGATGTCACCGGCTCCGTGGCCCGGTTCATCGCGGGTGGAAGTGCCGCTGGTGAGCGCCACGAAGTCCTCGACCGGGAACCAGTTCCGGTTGCCTGGGTCGGTGACCGCGACCTGGTAGGCGGTCCGGCGCCACACGCCGGTCTCGACATCGGCGCGCAGCGGCGCGCCGGATAACCCGAGGGAGCGACCCATGGCCGCGTAGGGCATGGTGCCGTTGCGGAAGCGGACGACGATGTCCTCGCCGGTCATTCGGGCGTCGTCGTTGGCGACTGTGCGGGTGACGAGGTCGTCGTAGCGGTCGAGTGCCTCGTTGAGTATCTGCAGCCAATAGGAGGGTGCGATGTCGGCGTAGGCGTCTCGGACCTGCCGCCAGGTGATGGCCTGGTGTGGGTCGAGCCAGAGTCCGTGCTGGGCCTCCGGTAGCAGTGCCCGATGCGCGACTGGGACTTCGTCAACGCCGAGCCAGCTGGCGAGCTGGATGGCGAGCGGGTCGAGGAGCTCACGTTGCAGGTCCAACTGCTGGCGTAGTTCTCCGCCGCCGGGCCGGTCGTACATCTTCGCCTCTAGAGCGAACAGGACCGGCGAGGGGCGCAGCGTCAGGAAGACGACGTCGGGGGTGTCCCTCGCGGTCGGCAGCTCCGCGAAACGGCCCGTTGCCGGTCCGTAGGCAGACTCCGCGATGCCGTACTCGGTGAAGAACAACACCCCGCAGTTCGCCGGGTCACCCGAGGCTTCGACGTCGGGATACCCCATCAGCGCGGTGAGTCGGTTGAGGTGGCGGAAGTCGGCGCACACGATGCCAGGGAGGACGGTGCCGGTGTAGTACCGCTCCTTGCGGTTCAGAGGAAGCGTGTGGTCGAGCAACCACGTCAGCGACGACTGTGCAGTCATTCGCCATGTCTACCAGCGCACGGCGACAACCGCCGACCATTCGTGCTATTCGGCGTGCTGCCGGAGGACTGGGGAGAGGCGCCGGCTCGGCGGCGGGTTCGGGCTACCGCAGCCAGGGCCGCGTGGCGCCGAGTCCGGGCTCGGCTACCGGATCGTGGTCCGCGAGGTTGGTGAGGGAGCAGGAAACGCCGCAACCCGTGAGGCGAGGCATCGGCAGAGGATGTGCCGACCGGTGACATGCCGGCAGATGTCACGCGTGCGCCGGCGCTGCCACACCCGGGCAGGCCCGGTGCGCTGGCAGAGGGCGCACGTGTCCGCGTGGCGGCGGGGATGGAGCCCGGCGTGCTGGGCAGTCGCCGCGTCAGCGGGCGGCCGGCGACGCCCCGGGAAGCACGAAAGCCCTCCAGGCTCACCTGGAGGGCTGACGCTCAACGCCGCAGCTGCAACGTTGGGTTGTAGCGGGGGCAGTGTGCTGGTTCAGGACATAGGAAACCCATGTCTCAGGACATAGGAAACTCGATGCTGGCCGGTGTCGAAGGCAAGGC